>DASUGE010000516.1:0-23844 GCA_036274215.1 Polyangiaceae bacterium
GACGGGCTCGCGAAGATCTACCGCAAGGCGCAGCAATGGTCCGAGCTCGGCGCGGTCCTCACGCGGCGCGCCGACGCGTCGGCGAGCCCCGCCCTCGCGCGTGACTTTCGCGCCGAGGCGGCCGAGCTCTGCGAGCTCTACCTGAACGACGCCGTATCGGCGCGCGGCATGGTGGAGGCGATTCTGGCCGAGGATCCCGGGCACGTCGCGGCCAGCAATCAGCTTGCTCGCCTCGCCGAGCGCGCGGGGGACTTTGCGGCGCTCGTGAAGATCCTCGAACGGCGCGCCGACGCCCAGCGCGGCGACGAGAAGCTGAAGAGCCTGTGCCGCATCGCCGAGCTCTACGAGCTCAAGCTCGCCGACGATGCCGAGGCCGAGCGACGCTACCAAGCAGCCCTCGACTTCGACGTGAAGAGCCTCGACGCCCTGCGCGGCCTCGATCGCCTCTTCAGCAAGGCCGGCCGCTTCAAGGACCTGCTCACGAACTTGAACCTGCAGATCGAGGCAGCCGCCACACCGCGCCAGAAAACCGCGCTCTGGGAGCGCATCGCCTCGATTTACGAAGAAGAGTTTTTGGATCACGACAAGGCCGCGTCCGCTCTCGAGGAGCTGCTCGAGCTCGATCCGACTCACGACGCCGCCCTGAGCTCCCTCGCCCGTCACTACCGGGCGCTCGAGCGCTGGGACGACGTGGTCTCGTTGTACGAGCGCCACGAGCGCACCCTGGTCGAAGCGCCGCGCAAGCTCGCGATCGCGCTCTCGCGCGCCAAGGTCCTCGCCGAGCAGCTGAACGCGCCCGATCGCGCCATCAAGGCCTACGAGGCCGTGATCGCCATCGTGCCGGAGCACCCGCAGGCGCTCGAAGCGCTCGCGCGGCTGCGCGAGTCCGCCGGCGACGCAGACGCGGCCCTCGCGGCCATCGACGCGCTCGCCGCGAAGGCAAGCACGCCCGACGGCAAGGTGGAGCAGTGGCTGCGCGCCGCGAAGATGCTCGAATCACGCGGCGATCGCGACGGCGCGATCGAGCGCTACAAGCAGGCGCTCGACGTGAACCCGGGGAACCCGGCCGCAGCGACCGCTCTGCGCGAAGCATACGTGGCGCGCGGGGACGTGAACGCGGCGATCCAGCTGATCGAGCGCGCGCTCGAGCACACCGAAGGCGACCGCGCGAAAGCCAAGCTCTCGGGTCAGATCGCGACGCTCTACAGGAACAAGCTCAAGGACGATCGGCGCGCGGAGGAAGCCGCCAAGCGCTCGGTCAAGCTCGATCCGACGAACCTCGAGGCGCTGCTCGTGCTCGGCGATCTCGCGCTCGACGCCAAGCGCTACCTCGAAGCGGCCAACCACTACGAGGTCATCGCGGGGCGCGCCGAGTCGCTCGAGCGCGGCGAAGCCGTCCGGATGCTGATCCGGTACGTCGACGCCCTCTCCCAATCGGGCTCGACGGAGCAGGCCCTCGCGCCGATGGACACGCTACTGAGGCTCGCGCCCGACGATCGCGAGGCGCTCGAGCGCGTCGCCCAGGTCAGCTACGAGCACGGCTCGCCGGCACGCGCCGCCGAGCTCTACGGTACCTTGCTCGATCGCTTCGACGCGGTGCTCGCCGGGGAAGAGCGCTACCAGGCCTACTACCGGCGCGGCGAATCGCTGAGGCGCGCCGGCGAGCTCGCGGCCGCGGTGCCCGTGCTCGAAACGGCTGCCGACCTCGACCCCGGCAATGCGGAGCCGCTCGCCGCGCTCGCCGCCGCATATTCCGCGCTCGAGAGCTGGGACGACGCCATCCGTACCAAGACGCGCCACCTCGACATCGCGTCCGGCGACACGCGCGTCCAGCTCCTGCTCGACATCGGCGAGATCGCGTCCGGCAAGGTCAACGACCGCACCCAAGCGGCGAAGAGCTTCGTCGCCGCGCTCGAGGAGCGCCCCGACGATCGCCGCATTCTCGCGAAGCTGATGCAGCTTTACAGCGAGGAGAAGGACTGGAACAAGCTGGTCGAGGTCGTGGTTCGCCTCGCGGACTTCGTCGAGGATCCGAAGCAGCGGGTGAAGTACCTGCACACCGCGGCCATCGTGACGGCGAGCGAAATCGGCGACACGAAGCGCGCGCTCGAATACTACGAGCAAGTGATCGCGCTCGACCCGCATTTCGAGAAGGCGACGCAAGAAGCCATCGAGCTCTGCATCGACGGCAAGGACTTCCCCGCCGCCGAAAAGCTCCTCCAGCAGAAGCTCGAGAGCGCGGAGCGGGCCGACGACCAGCCGGCGATGCTCGCAGCGTTCTCCGCGCTCGGCGACGTGTACGAGCAGATGGGCGACGCCGGCAAGAGCATCGACGCCCTCGAAGCCGCGCAGACGCTCGACCCGCAAAATCGCGAACGCGCCGAGAAGCTCGTAGCGCTCTACGCGACGGATCCCGAGAAATACATCGACAAGGCCGTCGCGGCGCAGGCGGTGCTGCTCAAGCAGAACCCCTTCCGCCCGGAGTCGTACAAGGCGCTACGCCGGCTCTACACCGAGACGCGCCGCGCCGATCAGGCCTGGTGCCTGTGCCAGGCGCTCACGCTGCTCAAGCTCGCCGAGCCGGACGAGGAGCGCTTCTTCAAGCGCATGCGCCCGGACACGGCGGCGATGGCGCAGGCGGCGCTCGGCGACGACGAGTGGCTGCGGCACCTGACGCACCCCGACGTGGACCCCTTGCTCACGGCCGTGTTCGCCTTGATCGAGCCGGCCGTCGTGCAGAAGCGCGGGCAGTCGCTGATCGAGCTCGGCTTCGACTCGCGCTTCGCCGTCGACCTCACGACGCACCCGGCGCCCGTGTGTCAGAGCCTCTACTACGCGGGCGGCGTGCTCGGCATGACGCTACCGCCGGCGTTCGAGACGCCGAACGATCCCGGCGGTCTCGGCTTCATCTTCGCCGACGAGCCGAGCATCTCCCTCGGCGCCACGGCGCTCCGTGCCGACGTCCCGCTACGCCCCGCTGCGTTCATCGCGGGACGCCAGCTCTCCTACCTCCGCCCGGGCAACTACGTCCGCCAACTGCTCGCCACGGGGACGGCGCTGAAATCGTGGCTCTTTGCGGCGATCAAGCTGACGGCGCCGCACTTCCCGGTCGCTGCGGAGCTCGCCGGCGCCGTCGCCGAAGCGATGCAGGCGCTCGACCACGGCATCCAAGGCCAGGCGCGCGATCAGCTCACGCGCGTCGTCTCGAAGCTCATCACGTCGGGCACGTCGCTCGATCTCAAGCGTTGGGTGAGCGGCATCGATCTGACGGCGGATCGCGCGGGCTTCCTGCTCGCCCACGATCTCGAAGTGGCGGCCGCCGTCGTGCGCGCTTCGGACGAGGCGTCGAGCGCCGTCTCGCAGCAAGATCGCTTCCAGGAGCTCGTGCTCTTCAGCGTGAGCCCCAGCTACTTCGCGCTGCGCGAGCACCTGGGCATCACGGTCGACTCCTGACCGGTGCGGCGCGACGCGCCGGCGACGCCTATTCGGGCGCCGCTGCGCCCGCCTTGGGGCCGTGCGCAGCGCCGTGCTTGGTCGAGAGCGCGCTGCCACTCGGCATGAAGCTCGGGCTCGAGAGCGCGCCGCTCACGCGCCAGGCGTAAAATCCGTCGCTGCGCTTCGCGCGGCGGTTCTTGGGATCGAGGTCGAACGCCCCCGAAGGACCGAACAGCGCCTTGGTCATGTCGTCTTTGTTCGTGTAGTGGTCGGTGAACTTGAACTCGGCCTGCAGACTCAAGAGGCTCTGCCCGGGCTGATCGCGGAGCCGGATCGTGCCTTGCGCGTTGAGCTCGAGATCCGGTCCGTGCGCGGAGAGCTGGGACAAGGTCATTTGGCCGCTCTTCACCTCCGCCTCGAGCCCGAGCTCGCCGGCGTCGAGCTTCGGCAGCGCGATGATGTCGCGGATCTTCGCCTTGCCGTCGCCGACCGAAAGCCCGGCGAGCTTGAACGACATCTTGCCCTCGGCCTTGCTGAGCCGAGCTTCGGGCGTGATGAGATTGGCGGTCCCGGAGAGCTGGCCCGAGACGGGCAGCCCGATCAGACCGGCGAGCAGCGGCGTCTGCCCGAGGTCGAGCCCCTCCACTTCCACCTCGAGCACGCGCTCGGCGTCCGAATCAGTGATGCTTCCGTCGAGGTTGCCTCCGAACGCCTTGGCACCGAACGAAACCACGCGTTTTCCGGCCAAAAGCGCGAAAAGCGACAGGCGCGCGTGGGCTTGCTCGATGGTCGTGATCTTCGGCTTCGCGGCCTTGCCGACGGCCTCGGGCGGAGGCGGCGAAATGAGGCGCATGCCTTCCGCTTCCACGCCGGAGAGCCAGTACGAGCTGATGGAGTCTACCTCGAGCCGCATCGCGTCGGGCTCGGTCTGGCGTGCGTTGAAGTCATGCACCAAGCGGGTCTTCAGGCGCTCGTAAGGGAACGTCCAAAAGAAGAAGAGCACCACCATCACCCAGTAGAAGGAGCCGTACGCGACGGCGACCAAGATCTTGCGGACGCGCGGTGTCATGGGCTGTCTTCCTTGTCGCCCTTTTCGTCCTTGTCGCGCTTGTCGTCGGCCGCGCCGCTGCCTGCGGGAGCAACGCCGCCGTCGCGATCACCCTTGGCACCGGGCTTCGCTTCGGGCGCCGCCTTCCTGTCGAACGCGCTCACGATCATGTCGACGTCGTAGGCGTCCGGGGCTTCCGAGCGCTTGCGGATATCGAGCTGCGACACCTTGACGGGGTGCCCGGAACGCTCGATTTTTTCCATGAATTTCACGAGCTTGAGCATGCCGACCTTACGCAGCGTGATCTTGGTGGAGCGCTCGTCGAAGCGCTTGCCGCGCGGCACCGACTGTCGATCCTGACTCTCCGGGATCTCGACGCCCACGTCGCTCGCGAGCTTCGCGAGGAAGGCTTGCAGCTGCGGCGCCGGCTTCTTGTACCGCTGCTCGAGCGCGCCCTTCTGCGCCTTGGCGAGCTCGATCACGTCGGATTGGTCCTCGATGGCGACGAGCGCCGTGCGCACCGACTCCACCTCGCCGCGACGGCTGTGAAGGACCGCGAAGAGCGCAATCGGCGGGGCCAGCACGAGGCCGACCACCGCGACGATCAACGCGATGCCGAGGAGGCGTCGCTCGCGCTCTTCGAGGCCCTGGAGGCGTTCTCTGAGGCTCACGGCGCGGCGCTCCCTTCCGTCGTCTCGGTCTTCTCACCGGCAGCGGTCTTTTTCTTCGGGGGGGCGTCTTCCGGGCAGCGCACGTCGTACTCGAGCACGTACTTCTGCTTGGTGCCGTTGACGACCTGCGTGACCTTCGCGATCTTCGCGTCGGCGACGCAGGGCGTTTCGCTCACTTTGTCGCGGACGAGCGAGGCGTCCGCCGTCGTACCCACGACGGCCTGGATGCGCACGTGCCCGCGTTGCATGTCGAGCTCCTCGATGTCGTGGGTCACGCTCATCGGGATCGCCTTCGAGAGCTCGACCATCACGTCGAAGGCGTCCATGTGCGGCATCGGGTCGGTCTCGGCCCGGTTCTTGGCGAGCTCGAGCATCTGCTCGGCTTCGCTCGGATCCGCGGTCGCCTTGTCGAACGCCGACAGGGTGCTGCGCTCGAGCTCGGCCGTCGCGGACTCGAGGTCCTTCCCGAGCGCCCGGAGCTCGGCCCACGACGCGAACAGAAAGCTCACCGCGACGGAGCCCACGAGGCCCACGAGCACCGGCGCCTTCTCCTTCAGGAAGGAGAAGCCGCGCGCGAACGCGAGTGGTCCGCGCCGGAGATTGATGTCGTGCCCGCGACCCGCCGCGCCGAGCGCGAGGCCGATGGCCTTCGCGAAGCGCGGCAATGCCACTACCTGCTCGGGGCTCACGCCTTCGATCGCGAGCGCCGGCAACGGCTGAACGGGCACGCCGAGCTCGAAGGCGAAATATTGGTCGGCGCCGGACGCCTGAGCGCCACCGCCGACGAGATAGAGCGCCTGCACCTCGTCGCCTTCGGTCGCGACCCAGGCGAGCAGCGTCTGGCGCAGCGCCGCGGCGAGCGCCGGAGCGCCCTCGGGTAGGCTTCCCACGCCGCGTGACAACGTGCGCACGAAGACGGCTTCGCCGCCGACCAGGATCGTCACCTCCGTCGAGCTCCCGCCGAGGTCGACGATCGCAATCGGCTCCGGGCGCCGGAGCTCCGGCGAGAGGGTCACGAGATTGGCGAGCGCGAGCGAGCCGATACCGACGCGATCCGGCTCGCGACCGATCGCGGTCTTGACGAGGGCGATGCGTCCACGCACCTGCTCGGTCCGGGCGGCGCTCGCGAGCACGATCAGCGGATCCTTCGGCCCCTTGCGCTTCAGTAGGCGGTGTCCGAACACGAGCTCGTCGATGTCGACGGGTACGGCGGCCTCGAGCTCGAACTGCAGGATCTCGTCGATCTGCTTGAGCGCCGTCGTCGGCATCTTCAGGCGATGGGTGAAGGTGGTGTCGCCGTCGAGCGCGACGCCGACCGCTTCGATCTGCGTGCCGAGGCCGAGCGTCGCCGCGCGCACCGCCTCTTCCAGCGAGGGAACGCTCGCGATCTCGACCTCCTGCAGCGCCGACAGCGCGAGCTTGCGGAAGCCGATCTCCATGACGGCGGCGCTCACCACACGTGAGCCGATGTCGATACCGAGGAAGCGAGGCATGATGGGGGTCTAGTCCACTCTAAAATACAAGATAGTCCCGCCGGGGGACGGTTTCATGACCGCATTGATGGGGGACATCGCGTTCGGGCCGAGGGCGCCGGTCGCGTTGGGATCCGGCAGGCCCGTCGTACCGGCCGTACCGGCGGGCTGGTTCATTCGGTTCATCTGGTTCTGCATCAGATTCGCCGTGGCGAGCGTGCGCGTGTCCATGCCCGGCGGTGGAGCAGCGCGAAAGTCCACGACGGCGTGGATCTTCGTCTGCGTGGTGCGGCTCCCCGACTGCACGTGCCCCGTCGAGTAGATGCTGAAGACCTTGCTCTCCGTCGAGATCTGGTCTGTCAGGAATTTGTCTGATTTGAAGATCACGGGCTGGATGCCGAGCGCCGCGAGCACGTTGCCGAACATGCCCTTGCCCGCCATCGACTTCACGAACATCTCCGGGGTGCCGAACAGCGGCGCGCCGCGCGTGAACATGCGGACCATCGAGAAGGCGCTCAAGAACTTCATCGCCTCCGTCGGGTCGTGGCACATCATCGTGGCCTGCGGGTCCACGTTGGAGCAGACGAGCGCGAGGACGGTCTGGGGATTCGCCGAGTTCACGTTCACCTTGCCCTGACCCCAGACGGTGATCACGCGCTTGCGCGGCTCGTCCGGATCGGGATCGATGAAGGTGCTCCAGAAGTCCTCGCTCATGCCGCGCACGCGATGCAGCTCCTCGAAGCTGTCGAGCGCCGCGTTCTTGCGCTCGTAGGGGCGCTTCAACGATTGATAGAACCCGTCCTCGGCCCCGTTCGCTTGGGCCGTCGTGTTGGTGGGGTCGCAGAACGACTGGTCGGAGTCCTGATCGGGATCGATGAAGTCGATGATCGCGCCACAGATGGCGAGACGATCGGAGAACTGGCCGTCCGCGTCGTGACCGGTGAAGAGCGCGTCGTATTGCGGGCCCGCGAAGAGCCCGGCGAGCTGCTGCCCCAAGCGCTGCTTCGAGAAGGAGTTCGCCTGCGCCGGCACGTTGATGTCGATCTTGGCGTCCTCGTCGATGATATCGAGCTCGAAACCGGCGCCGTCGAAGCCGAGGTTCTGGCCGTTCTTCGTGTCCATGCCGGAGAGGGACGCGAACGCCTGGGCGCCGGTCGAATCATTGAAGGCGCCCAGCACGCGGCTCGCGTGCTCCCAGACCGGGATCTGCGGAGGCGCACCGCGCATCAACAGCATGAGGATCGGCGCCATCGCCGTGCGGATCGTCGGCTCGGTCGCGATCAAGAGCCGCGAGAGATTCACGCCGCTCTTCGCCGCATACTCCGCGATCAGCTGATCGCGCGTCGCGAGCGCGCTCGCGAAGTCCGCCGAGCTCTCGTCCTGGCTCTCCGTGAGCATCACCGTCAAAATCGTGAGCGCGCCGAGCACGAGAATTAGCGCCACACCCCTTTGCTTTCCGAGCGCGCGGCGCCTTCGCGAGCGCCGGAGTGCGGCATTTTCCTGGCCGCGCCGCGCGCGCTTCCGCCCCGGCGGAACGCCGACCTGACGCTGGAGGCTCGGGCGCGCTTTCATTGAATGGCAAAGCTCAAAGGCTGCGTCATCGGCAAGACCACGGTGGTCTCGAACCGCAAGGGATTACGCAATCTACCCGCGCCCGCGCGCCTGCCGCCGTTCACGACCAGCGTGATGCGCACCATCAGGGGCATGCGGTTCTGCTGCCCGGTCATCGAGATCGAATCCCAGCCGTCGACCCACTGGCTCGTCTGCGGATCGAGGAACTTGAGCTCGAAGAGGTCGATGTCGGTGCACACGACGTCGATGCGGCCGCCCTTGTCCGGTTTGACATCGGGGTACTGGCTGCTCCGCCGCAAGAGATCGTACGTGCCCGGTGTCTCGATACTGTCTTCGGCGAAGTAGGAGAGCTCGAGCTGATCGCTCACGTGAGAGTTGCGATCCCGCCGAATGTTCGTGAAAGCGTTGAAATCGACGCGTGACGCCGGCGTGCCACGGTGCGCCATGAACGCCGTCTTGAGCACGGTGATCTGCTGGTTGATCGGGACGTGCTGAGAGATGTAGGCACCCTGCAGATCCCGCACGAGGCGTGCGAGCGCCGTGCGTCCTTCGCGGTATCGATCCTGAACGCGCGTGAGCCCGTCGCGCGTGTGCTTCATGCCCGAAAACGCGCCGTAGAGGAGCAACGTCACGAACGCGAGCACCGTCACGGCGACGATGAGCTCGAGCAGCGTGAAGCCGCGCTGCCGGTGACGGCGTCGGTCGCTCATCGGCCGACTCCCATGCTCGTGCCGGTGCCGGTGCCGGTACCCGTGCCGGTGCCGGGGAGCCCCGTACCGCTCGACGTATCCATGCCCATCATGCCGGGCAGCGCACCGAAGCCGCCGTCGAGCATGCCGACGCCGCCGTCCTGGTCGATGTTGCCCTGCTTCGGATCGGTGACGTACTGCGTGAGATCGAGGGTGCGCTCGCGGCTGCCCTCGTGCCACTTCACGCTGACCGTCACCTTGCGGATGCTCGCCTCGAGCATCGGCTTCAAGGTCGGGTACACCATGCCGAGCACCATCGACGCGAGGCCGTCGACGCCGCCCATCGAGCCCTGAAGCTGGGTCGCGAGCGAGCTGATATCGGGTTTCTGACCGAGGTTTTGGCCTTTCGTCGCCTCGAGCTGCATCAGCAAGCCGAGCGGACCCGGCGTCGAGCCGCTCGACGCGCCGAGCCCCGAGGTGCTGAGGTTGAGGCCTCCGTCGATGTCCATCTCCTGATCGGCGAGCCCCGCCTCCACGCCGCCGTCCGTGAGGCTCATGTTGGGCATCACGATGCGCTGCACCTTCCACTCGCAGGTGAAGCCCTCGCTCGAGTCGCCCATGCAGCAGCTGCCCGCGCCGCTGGACTCGACGAGCGGATAGCCCTTCTGCAAGAGGTCGAGCTCGACCTCGCTCATGCGGCAGCGCGCGAGCCCCGTCGCGATGCTGATGTGCTCCGTACGCGTCGCGTTGGCGAAAAGGCCCGTCTGCGCGCCGAGCAGCACCGACAAGCCGAGCCCGAGGATGGCGATCGCCATCAGCACTTCGAGCAACGTGAAGCCGCGCTTCAGCGCCCCCTTCGTGGAGCACGCTTCGACGCTCACAGGCCCTCCCGATCGCCCTGGTCCTCTTCCTTGTCCGTGCGCGGCTCGGGCAGATCCACGAGCCCTTTCTCGATCTTGGTGCGGCCCGTGAGCGGGCTCACGACGACCGTGAGAGCGTCCTCCGCCCCCGCGCGCTTGAGCTGGATGTACGCGCGCTCGGTGATGCCGCCCGGCCAGAAGTAGACGTAGGCGCGACCACTCGTGACGGGCTCCTCGTCGTGCTCGGTCTGCACCTGCGAGAGATCCACGCCGGAGCCGAGCTCGCGCCCGGTCGGCGTGTCCGAGAAGCTCGGGATCGGGCGAAAGCTGGCGCGCGGCGCGTGCGGCCCCTGGAGGATGCGGTCGCCCTCCGCGCTCGCCTTCTGCTCGGCCTTCTCGGCCTCCGTCGCGGCCTGCGCGCCGCCGGCCGGCGCTTTCTTGTCGCGCAGCATGACGGAGCCGCTCGCCTCCTCGAGCAGGACCTTGTCGGTGTCGAGATCGAGCGTCATGCGCGTCGCGTGGCCCGAGGTGTTGGCGCGCGCGAGCCCGAGCCGAACGCCGCTCGCGATGAGCGAGCTGGCGCCGCGCAGACGGCTCGAGCTCAGCATGCCGGTTCCGTAGATCACCGACCCGGAAAGGATCGCAATCAGCGCCACGACGATCAGGACCTCGATCAGCGTGAAGCCGGAGCTCTTCTGGAAGCGGCGCGGGGCGAGCATTACTCTCCGGGGGCGGTCGCTCCCTTCGGGATCACGATGTCGTCCTTGGTGCCCTTCTTCTTGTCGGGCCCGCCCGAGACGACCGTCACGTCCTCGTCGCCACAGGTGATCGAGAACGGCTGGCCCCAGGGGTCGGCGGTGTTCTGACCGGGGTCGAGCAATTTGTCCTGCACCAGCTGGCTCATCGTGGGGCAGCTCGTCTCGTTGTTCGTGGCCTGCCACTGCGAGGCCGCCTGGCGGATGACGCGCGCGGCGCCTTCGGCCGTGTTCACCTTCGCCTTGTTGAATTGCGGCAGCGCGAAGAACGCAACGCCGCCGGCGATCATCGCCAAGATGGCGACGACGATCAGCACCTCGAACAAGGTCACGCCACGTTCGAGGCGTCGTTTCAGCCGACGCCGGCGTGCGACGAGCACATGGTTAATAACCGACACAGAGAGCTCCTGTTTCATCGCTTCCTCGTTTTCATTCAATCCGGTCCAGGCCCCCGGGTTCGCCGTCAGGCCCATCGCTCATCAACTCGTAGCGTGCCCCTTCCCAGCGCCCGGGGCACACCAGCCGGAGCGGCCGTCCCCAAGCGTCACGCGGGATCGTTTCAACGTGGGATTGTTCCACCGCTTTCTCGAAGCTCGGCGGACAGCCTCCGTCGTGGTCGGCGAGGTACGCCTCCACGACGCGCCGGGCGCCGAGCAGCGTGGCCCGCGTCTGCCGCACGCCCGAAGCGCGGCGCTCGCGCGCTCCGACCAGCGTCACGAAGCCCACCACGCCGAAGATGACGAGGAAGGGCCGGAGCCGTCCGAGTCGGAAGAAACGACGCAGGCCGCCCCGCCCTTCCCAGGGGAACAGAAGCTTGGGCTCGTGGGCAGGTAGGCGCATGCGTCACTCCACGAGCTGATTCATCTGAATCAGCGGCATCAGGATGGCGAAGGCCACGAAGCCGACCATCACGCCCAGGACCACGATGATGAGCGGCTCGAGAATGCTCGTGAGCGCCGTGACACGCACCTCGACGTCCGCTTCGTAGGAGCGGCTCACGTTCTCGAGCATCGCTTCGAGCTGGCCGGTGCGCTCGCCGACCGCGATCATGTGCGTCACCATCGGCGGGAACGCGCGGCTGCGCTTGAGCGGCTCCGCGATGTTGTCGCCGCCGCGAATCGCGACGATCGCCTCGTCGACGACGCCCTCGAGCTTCGCGTTCTCGAGCACGTTGCGACCGATCTCGAGCGCCGGCAAAAGCTGCACGCCGCTCGCGAGCAGCGTCGCGAGCGTCCGGCAGAAGCGGGCGACGCAGGCCAAGAGCTCGAGCCGGCCGAAGAGCGGCGCCCTGAGACGAAAGGTTTCCCAGCGCAATTTGCCGGACGGCGTGTTCTTGAAGCGCCGGAACGAGTAGATGGCCGCGGCTGCTCCGCCGAGCAGCGCCCACCAGTAGCCGCCCACGATGTTCGAGACCGTGATGAGCAAGCGCGTGTACCAGGGCAAGGCTTGCCCGAGGCTGTCGAACACGGTCGTCACTTTGGGCACGACGGCGACCATGAGGAACGCGACGAGCCCCATGCCGAACACGGACATGAGGGCCGGATAGGCGAGCGCGCCCGCGACCTTGCCGCGGAGCTTCGCCTGCCCCTCCATGAAGTCCGCGAGCCGCTCGAGCACCGCTTCGAGCGTGCCGGACGCCTCGCCCGCGGCGATCATGTTCGTGTAAAGCGTGACGAACGTCTTCGGGTGCGCTTCGAGGCTCTTCGCGAAGCTCGTACCGGCGTTGAGGCTCTCGCGTACCGTGGTGAGGATGCGCACGAGCTGCTGATTTTCGACCTGCTCGGTGAGCGCCGCCACCGACTCCACGAGCGGCACGCCCGCGCGCACGAGCGTCGCGAGCTGGCGCGTCATGATGCTCACGTCGCGCGCGCTCGGCCGCTTCATGAACGCGAAGACGTCGCCCGCTTTCTGATCGCGCGCGACGCGCTCGCTCTCTACCGTCGCCTGCGTGAGCAGAATGCCGTCGCGCCGCAGCACGATGCGCAGCGCTTTCGGGTTCTCCGCGTCGCGGAAGCCTTTGACCGACTTGCCGCTCGCGACCTCGACGCCACGGAATTCGAAGACCGCCACGGTGCTGCCTCATTCCGCCGTCAGTCGACGACGACGTCGTCCTGAGTGGCGGCGACGACCTCTTCCACCGTGGTGAGCCCCAAGAGCACCTTGCGCGCGCCGTCGTCACGCAGCGTGTCCATGCCTTGCTGTTGCGCCGCGCGCTTGATCGTGCGCGCATCCGCGTTCTCGAGCACGAGGCGGCCGACGACGTCCTCGACCACCAGCATCTCGTAAATGCCGAAGCGACCGGTGAAGCCTTTGTTGTCGCAGCGCTCGCAGCCTTTCGGCCGGTAAAACGTCGGAGGCTCGGCTTCGCGCCACCCGACCGGCTGGTAGTCGACGCCGTGCGGCAGGTAGCGCGGGGAGACCACGCGCTCGTCGCGCCGCTTCGTCCGCTCCGGATCGACGCCGATCTGCTGGAGCTCGTAGGCGGTCGGGTGGTACGGCTCCTTGCACTCCTGGCACAAGCGCCGCACGAGACGCTGCGCGAGGATCGCGGACAGCGTCGAGCGCACGAGGAAGGCCTCGATGTCCATCTCGACGAGGCGCGTCACGGCCGACGCCGCGTCGTTCGTGTGCAGCGTGGAGAGCACGAGGTGGCCCGTCATCGACGCGTGGATGGCGATTTCCGCCGTTTCCTTGTCGCGGATCTCGCCGACGAGGATCACGTCCGGGTCTTGGCGCAAGAACGCGCGCAGGGCGCTCGCGAACGTGAGACCGATCTTCGGCTGCACGTGCACCTGGTGGATGCCGAGGATCTCGTACTCGACCGGATCTTCCGCCGTCAGGATGTTGATGTCCTGCGTGTTGATGCGGTTCAGACACGAGTAGAGCGTCGTCGTCTTGCCGCTACCGGTCGGCCCGGTCACGAGCATGATGCCGTCGGGACGCCGGATCATGTCGTCCATGATCTGAAAATCGCGCGGCGCGAAGCCGAGCTCCGCGAGATCGAGCAGCACGTTCGACTTGTGGAGGAGGCGCATGACGATGCGCTCGTGGTCACGGCTGGTCGGAATGGTCGAGACGCGCACGTCGATGCTGCGGCCGCCGATCTTGCGCGAGATGCGGCCGTCCTGCGGCAGACGCTTCTCGGCGATGTTCAGGCCGGCCATGATCTTCACGCGCGCGATCACGGCGCTCATGAATTGGCGGCTCGCGCGCTTGGCGACGTAGAGCTGCCCGTCGACGCGGTAGCGCACGAGCACCTCGCGCTCTTCCGGCTCGATGTGGATATCGCTCGCTCGCTCCTTCACGGCCTGCGACAAGAGGCCGTTCACCCAGCGGATGATCGGCGCGTCTTCGTCGGAGTCTAGGATGTCGATCTCGTCGTCGTCGTCGGCCTTCTCGACGGGCTCGAGCTCGCTCATCGTCGCGCCGCGCTCGTAGACGCGGTTGATGGCGTCGACGACGGCTTCGGCGGGGGCGACCGTGAGCGCGAGCGGCTTGCCGAACATGGCGCGCACGTCGTCGATCCCGGCCGTATCCAGCGGATCGGAGCAGAAGAGCGCAAGCTCGTCGTCGGTCTCCGCCGTCAAGAGCAGCCCGTGCGCCTTGGCGTAGGTGATGGGCAGGCGGATCGCGAGCTCGGGCGGGATCGCCTCGACGTTGATCTTTTCCTGGTACGGCAGGTGACACTCGGCCGCGAGCGCCTTCGCGACGTCGCCCTCGCTCGCGAGCTGCGACCCGAGCACGAGCTCGAGCAGGCCCTGCGGCTTGTCGGACGTCTGCTGCAGGTAGAGCGGCTCGAGGGCCTCCTCCGTCACGGCGCCGTGGCGGACCAGGATTTGACCGAGCGCTCGTTGCGGCGTCATTCGACTCGCTCGACCGAGTTCACGCTGCGCGCGATGGGGTTGATGATGATGGGTGAATCGAGCTCGCCGCGCTTGCCGCGCGCTCGCGCCGGACGCGGAGCGGCGGGCTTGGCGGGGGCCGTCGTCTTGGCAGGAGCCGCGGTGCTCGACTTGGGCTTCGAGCCGAGCGAGGAGCTATTGCCTTCGCGCACGCTGGTCGGGAGCTCGATGGGCTCGCTCGGCACGCGCTCGGTGTTGTCGTCCCAGGCCTTGCTCTCCTCCTCGAGCTGCGTCTGAGCGTCGATCTGGAGGTACGCCTGGCGGATGTCCTCGACGAGGCCGTTCGTCCGCGACCAGTCGCGCGGCGGCTTCCAGTCGACGTCGGAGAACACGAAGTAGCGATCGATGAACTCCTGGCGCTCCTGCATCTTGCGCTCGAAGATGCGGCGCAGATCGCTCTGGTCTCGAATCACGTGCGGCGTGAGCACGAGCAGCAGGTTCGTCTTCCGCTTGATCTGATTCGAGTGCCGGAACAAGGCGCCGAGCACGGGCAAATCGCCCAAAATCGGCACCTTCTCCTTGGACAGGACCATTTCGTCGCGCATCAGGCCGCCGATCACGACCGTCTGTTGGTCGGCGACGACCACGGTCGTGTTCGCCGTGCGCTTCACGATCGGAATCGCGCCGAGCTGACCGACCGCGGGTCCCGGCGCACTCGACTCCTGGTCGATCTCGAGCCGAACCTGGTTCGACTCGTTGATGTGCGGCGTGACCTTGACCTTGTTACCGACGTCCTGGCGCGGGGCGTTGTAGCCGAAGCCGCCGCCGAACCCGAGGAAGGGCGTCATCGCGGCGGCTGCGCCACCTTGCGCGCCGAGACCGGCGAGCGACGCCGCGCTCCCGCCGCCGATGTTGGTCTGCAGGGGGATGTTCTCGCCGATGTTGATTTCGGCGGCGACGTTGTCGGTCGCGATGATGTGCGGCGTCGCGAGGATGTTCGTGCGCCCGCTCTGCGCGAGCGCGCTCAGCACCACGCCGAAGGCCGGAATGCTGATGCCGGGTCCCAAGAGGTCCTGGGTGCCGGGCAGGTCGGTACCGCGCACGCCGGCTGCGAAGCCCTGAAGCAAGCTCGGATCCTGCGGGAAGGCGAGCGATTTACCGGCCTGGAACCCGCTCAACAGGAAGGGATCGTTGGGGCCGCCGCCGAAGCTGTGGCCGCCGTGGAACGCCACGCCCATGTCGAGCGTGTCGGAGACGCCGAGGTCCATGATCACGGCCTCGATGAACACCTGGCGGCGCGCTCGGTCGAGCTTGTCCACCACCAGCCGGAACGTCGCGAAATCGCGGCCCGACGACGTCACGATCAGCGAGTTCGTGCTCTTGTCGGGCGTCACGCGCACGTCGCCTTCGAACATGCCGCCCGCCGTGCCGGCGCCACCTGCGGCCGGCGACTTCGCCGCCTGGCCGGCCAGCATTTGCGTGAGCGTCTGCGAGAGCTCGTCCGCGATCGCGTGCTGCAGCGCGAGCACGTGGATGTGCCCCTTGTCCGTGCCCTCCGTGTCGAGCCGCTTCAAGAGCTCGAGCATCTTCAGGTAGGAGTCCTCGGTCCCGACGACGATCAGGCTGTTCGAGGCGTCGTCGGCCACGACGCGCGAGAGGCCCGACGGCGACTTCGCCGTCCCGGGAGCCGCGCCGGCCGCCGCGGCGGCGCCGGGGGCGGTACCGATCTCGAACAGCTCGTTCAGGCGCTTGGCCATGTCGGCCGAGGTGCCGTGGTGAACGGGCTCGATCCACATGTGCTGGCCCGACCCGCCGATGTCGACCTCTTCGATGATGCGGATCAGGCGCCGGACCTGCGTCGCCGTGTCGGTGATGATCAAGAGCCGGCCCGCCGAGTACGGCGTGATGTCGCCGTCCTTGCTCTTGAACTTGTTGAGGACGGTGACGATCTCGTCCGGCGACGCGTTCTCGAGCCGGTACAGGCGCGTCACGTAGCGGTCGGCGTCGGGCACCGGCTCGCCGCGCGCGACGATCGGCGTCGGCTGCGTCACGACACCGCCGCTGTCGATGATCTTGAGGAAGCGCCCGTGCGGCACGACGGTCATGCCGTTCGCCTCGAGGATCGACAGGAACGCCTGGTACGCCTCGTCGAGGGTCACGGGCTCGGGCGACACGACGGTCGCTTTGATCTGGCGCACCTTGGCGCCGTAGATGAAGCGGCGCCCGGTGAGCCCGCTGATGTGATTGACGAGCTCGGCGAGGTCGGCGTCGTTCAGGTTGAACTTCACCATGTGCCCCGCGGGTTTCGCGTGGAAGGGCACGTCCGTCGCCTGCGCGATCTTGTCCATGGTGTTCGGCAAGGGGCCGGCCGCACCAGGCGGATCCTTGTCGGGAATCACGCCGGGCGGCGGCGTACCCGCCAGCGTGCCGACGGCCGGCGCTGCAGCAGCCGCGGCCGCCGCATCCGCCTTCTTGGCGGCCTTCTCGGCCTTCTCGGCCTTCTCGCGCTCGCGATTGCGGCGTTGCAGCACGCGCGGCGTGTGCGGTCGTTTGGCTTTGGCCGGAGGATCGGCGTCCTGCGCGAACGCAGGCTCCGTGACCGCAGCCAGCGCGAGCACGGCAAGGAAGCTCCGAAGGGGCGTGACGAACGTTCTCATTGGATCTTGTAGTCGATGCTCACGGGCGCGCCTTTGCGGCTCACCTTGACGTTCAGGCTGGAAGCGGTGCGGAGGCGTGCGTACGCCTCGAGGGCTTTCTCCGGGCTGCCCATGTTGAATCCGTTGATGCTCTCGAGGCGGTCGCCGTTCTGGATGCCGAGCGTGCCGAGCAGCGTGTCGGGGCGGATGCCGAACAGCCGAATGCCGAGCACCTTGCCGTCCTTCTGCTCGGGGACGATGCGCGCCGACTTCATGAGCTCGGCCTGGTGCTCGAGGATGTTGTCGATCACGGCGTGATCGACGTGGAACTCCGTATCGCTGATCTTCTGGATCTTCGAGGCGATGTCGGGCGGAATCGCGGGTGCGCCGCGTCCGGCCGCGGGAGCCTCGGCGGGCGGGGGCGCGGCGCTCGCCGTGGCGCTCGGAGCCGCCAGGGTCTGGGCCACGCGGAACAGCAGGGCCTGACACAGGGTCGCGCCCGAGGAGAGCCAGACGGCGGGGCTATTTTCGACGGGGTTATAGCCGATGTACTCGACCTTCTTGCCGCCCACGTCGTCGCCGACGCGGCGCATGCGCGGGCGCGGCTCGCCGTTGCCTTGAAGCGCGGCGACGGACCACAGCCGGTCGGTCGATTCGGTGATGATGTACGCGTTGACGCCGTCGCACACGGGTACGTGCAGTGGATCCTTCGCTACGAGCTCCTCCGGCTTCGGGGTGAGCGCCGGCGTCTCGATGGGCTTGGCGTTGAGGGGGCCGGTGACCGAGTCGAACGGGTTGCGCTCGATGATGGGGTCAGCCGAGCGCGGCTCGTTGCGTCCGAACCCGGGCGGCAGCCGCGACGCGCGCGGCGCCGGGACCGCACTACCGCTCGGAACCGGAGCAATGAATGCCGCGCCAACGAGCTCCGTCGCGCCAGAGGCTTCGAAGTACGCGCTCAGCGCCAGCAAAGCCAGCACCAGCACGGGGAAGTACTTCCTGAGGAGCGGGTCGAGAGCCAATGGTCCGAGCCGAACTAAGCGAACGGCGTGCCAGCCGCTAGGTACCGCACGATGCCGGCGAAACTCCAGCGCTTTTTCCCGAGCACTCCCGCATCGTCCGAGCGCGCTTCGCCATCCTGACCGGCTTTCGAAGCTCCAAGCCCGCCCTTTGCCAGATTGTCAGCGCTCTTTCTCTAGTGCGGACCCTCGGCTTCGCCGAGCTTACGGTAGATGGTGCGCGCGGAGATCCGAAGCAGCTGGGCGGCGAGCGGCTTGTCGCCCTGGGTGTGCTTCAAGGTCTCGCGGATCATGCGCATCTCGACCTCGTCGAGCGGCGTGCCGATCGGGAACGACAGCGCGTCGGGCAGCGGGGCGCTCGCCTGCGCGACGGAATCGGGCAGATCCTCGAGCCTCAGCACGTCGCCGCGACAGAGCACCGCGGCGCGCTCGATCACGTTCTCGAGCTCGCGCACGTTGCCGGGCCAGCCGTAGTCCATCAGCCGCGCGAGCACGTCGCGCGGAACGGTCAGGCGCGGTCGCCCGTTCTTCTTGCAATAGATCCCGAGGAAGTGATCGACGAGCAACGCCACGTCCTCGCGCCGCGAGCGGAGCGGGGGCGCCGTGAGCGCGATCACGTTCAGGCGGTAGAAGAGATCCTCGCGGAAGCGCCCTGCTTCGACCTCCGCCGCGAGATCACGGTTCGTCGCGGCGATGATGCGCGCGTCGCTCGCGACGGTGTTGCCGCCGACGGGCTCGTACTCGCCCTCCTGCAGGACACGCAGGATCTTCACCTGCACCGCCGGCGAAAGCTCCCCGATTTCGTCGAGAAAGAGCGTGCCGCCCTTGGCCTTGGCGAAGCGACCGTCGCGCCGGCCTACCGCGCCGGTGAACGCCCCGCGCTCGTGTCCGAACAGCTCCGCCTCGAGGATGCTCTCCGGAATGGCCGCGCAATTCACGGCCACGAACGGCCCCGCGGCGCGCGCGCTCTTGCCGTGGAGGTAGCGCGCCAGAAGCTCCTTGCCCGTGCCGCTCTCGCCGAGCACGAGCACGGTGGCGCTCGACGGCGCGGCCTGCGTCGCCACGTCGAGCACGCGGCGGAGCACCGGGCTCTGACCGATGATCTCGCGCGTCGTGAGCAGCTTGAGCTCCTGGCGGAGCGAGCGATTCTCGACGACGAGCTTCTGGCGCTCGGCGGCTTTGCGCACGCTCTTCACGATCGTCATGCGCTTGAGCGGCTTCTCGACGAAGTCGTACGCCCCTTCGCGCATCGCCTGCACCGCCGTCTCGACCGTGCCGTACGCCGTCATCACGACGACCTCCGCGTCTGGCGCGACTTCCTTGACCGCCTTCAAGAGCTCGAGCCCGCTCGTGCCCGGCATCATCAGATCCGTGAGCACCACCTGAACGCGGTGCTTGCGCACGAGATCGAGCGCGGCCTTCGCGCCGTCCGCGACGAACACGCGCATCTGCTCGCGCTCGAAGATCTTCTGGAGCGAAGCGAGGTTCGACGCCTCGTCGTCGACGACGAGGACCGTGATCTCCTCCCCCGAGCTAGGGCGGTCTGCCGCTTCGTCAGCGACCTCGGACAGGCTGTCCTTCACTTTGCTAATATGTCACGGACGCAGACCAAGTGTCAAACCGGTTTCTTTTCTGCCATTTCGCGCTCGCGGATTTCGCGCGGCATCTCGAAGTCACGCGGCGCGAGGACGAGGCGCTCGACCCGCTCCCCGCTCACCAGGCCGTCGACGATGGCCCCGAGGTCCTCCACCTTCACACGCCCGTAGACGAAGTGATCCGGCTCGACCGCGATGCTCGGCCCCACCCAGCACACGTCGAGGCAGCTCGAAGTGCAGGCGCGCGCCTCGAGCTCGGCGAGCCCGCGCTTCTTCAACAGGTCTTTCAGCCGCGCGTGGATCTCGACCGCACCGCGCGCGGCGCACGAGCCCTTCGGCGTCCCGTCCGGTCGACGGTTCACGCACACGAACAAGAAGCGCTTGCGCTGGGAGATGGGAGGACCTTAGCCGATTTTCGGTGTGACGCCGAGCCGTTCGCGACGACGCGCCTGTCAGGTCGACGGGTGTCGACCCTTTGGGGTGCGTCGCGCCGGTCGACGTGGTTCCGACGCTTTGCTTGCGTTTGTTTTCGGGGCCCCGGCCCCGAAAACGAGATTCACGACGCCGCCGGCTTATCGCACTTTGATCGCGCAGCCGAGGCCGACGGTCACGCCGCTCGCGGCCTGCTTGCTCAGGTCTTCGCACGTCTTCGGGCACGCGATGAGCTTGGTCGGCTTGCAAGGCACGTTCTTGTCGCGGATGTTGCAGTCGTAGTGCCACTCGTCGGTCATGCCGGTGCAGGCCGTCGGCTCGACGTTCACGAGCTCTTTGTCGCCCGCTTCGCTCTGCACGGTCACGTTGACGAGGTTCCAGTCGAGCGTCTGGCCCGCCGGCGGCGGGGGCGGCAGGAACTCGCACCCGACGCGCGATTTCCTGATGTTCGCGAGGGCCGTCAGGAACTGCTGCTGCACGTCGCCCCCCGAGCTGATCACGAACGCGTGATCGGAGCCGCCCGCTTTCGCGATGCGATCGAGGTTCGTCTGCGCCGTCGCGTCGCCTTCGGCGAACACGCCGATCACGAAGGTGGTGACGCTCGCGTCGTTCGGCCCCGCCGGCGTGTACGCCTCCGTCGCGACGCCGACGACGTCGTCGAGCGCCGCGGGGATCTCGCCCGAGACCTCGCGACCCGACGTGCAGTCGGTCGGCATGCCGTCCGTCGCGAGCAGGACGACCTGCGAGTGGCCGACGCTCGCGACCGCGCGCGCCCGGGCGTGAGCGACGGCACCGAGCAGCGCGGGAAGCGTCGGCGTATCGCCGATCGGCATCTGCGCAGAGACCGACGTCGTGAGCATGTTCGCGGTGTCGGGTAGCGTGAGGTAGTCGACCGCGGGCATCTGGTACGTGTTGGGCTCGCACACCGTCTCGTGCGCGCAGAACGAGCTCGTGGCCGGCAGACAAAGGCCCGCGCCGCCGTTGGGACCGCAGCCGGCCTGGGGCTTGCCGGGGTTGGTGACGCCGCACGACAACGTCGCGTCCGCCTCGCAGTTGCCGTACTGAATGCAGCGACCGAGCGCCGCATCGACGGTCTGACACTCGGTGTTCGACGCGCACTGCTTGCCGCTCAGGTGGCAGACGCCGTCCATGCACGGGCCCGCGTCGCGCCGCACGACGTTCGAGCACGGCGCCGTGTCGTTCGGGTCGGCGCTTGGGGTGCAGGGAACGAGCATCCCGTCCGGGAATTGCTGGCAGATGTTCATGAGGCACGGCGCCGCCGCGCCGCACTCGGTGTCGCTCGTGCACGACGCCGGAACGCCCGGAACCCGCTGCGGGAAGTACTGAATGGCAACGCTGAGCCCCGCGGACGAGGCGTCGGCGAAGAACGCCGAGAGCGCGCTCTGTACCGCCGTCCATTTCGTGCCGGCGCCGCCCGCGGGATCCAGCATCGAGCCCGAGATGTCGAGCATCACGTAGACGTCGACCGGGACCGGCATGCCGGGCGTGAACATTGCCGCACAGGTATCGGTTCCACCCGAGCCGGAGCTCGAGGTCGCGCCGGTCCCCATGCCCCCAAGCGTGACGCTGCCGCCCGTGGCCGCTCCTCCACCAACGCCGATACCGCCACCCGTTCCGCCACCGGCACCGCTCGTCGAGCCCGCCGCGCCGCTCGCGCCGCCGTTGTCGCCACCGAGCCCATGGTTGCCCCCCTTCGAAGGGCTACACGCGAGAGCGGCCCCCATCCCGATGAAGGGCAGCATCGAAGCCAAAGCACGACGGCAAGTGAGCATCCAGTGACTATAACATTCCCCTACCAAGCGGCAGGTCGCGAGCGACCCGAGGCCCTGAGGGTGGAAAAAGCGACCGGCACTGCCGCTTCGCGTCGTCGAGGGAAGCGACCGGCAAGGCGGG
The DNA here is from genome assembly GCA_036274215.1 of Polyangiaceae bacterium. Classification (GTDB taxonomy): domain Bacteria; phylum Myxococcota_A; class Polyangia; order Polyangiales; family Polyangiaceae; genus PMG-095. The sequence continues at coordinate 21,938 of DASUGE010000516.1, forward strand.
TCGCGTCGAGGGTGAAACAAGTGCACCCTGGCGGCACGACTCCGCTCCTCCCCGTGTGTGACATTGAACCACTGGCGACCAGGTACGCCGAATTTCGGGACGTTTCGCGCTGGGACGCGCGCGACAACGGGCGTTCGCCTCCGAAATGGTATGCTGTCGCCTAATGACGTCGAGCACCCGGCTCCTCACGCGAGCCTTCCTCTCTTCACTTCCTCTGATCGCAGCGTGCAGCACCGGTAAGCCGCCGAGCGAAGACGATACCGTCGCGACGGGCGCAACGGGAGGCAGCAGCTCCGGCACTAGCGGCAACGGTGGCAGCGCCGCGTCGAGCACGGGAGGCAGCGCAGCGAGCTCGAGCAACGGCGGCTCCGTCGGCGTGATGGGCGGCGCGAGTGGGTCGGCGGCCATGGGCGGCGCGGCAGCGACGGCGGCGACCGGCGGTGACGTGGCGATGGGCGGCTCGAGCGGCAGTGCTGCAGCCGGCGGTGACGCAGGCTCGGCAGCGGTCGGTGGGACGGCGGGCGCCTCCGCAGCGGCCGGCATGGGTGGCATGTCTGGAACCGATCCCGGAATCTGCCAGCACCTGAGCGCCGTCGCGACGCCTCAAGTCCCGACGATGGAGCTCGTGGTCGACACGTCGTCGAGCATGTTCAAGACGAATCCCACGGCGTGGTCCGTGCTCTACACGGCGCTCGACGGGATGGACGGCGTCGTCCCCGCCCTGCAAGACAAGATGTATTTCGGTTTCACGAGCTACAAAGGGCTGCTGGGCTCCTCGGAGACGGATCCGGCCTGTGCGACGATGACCACGGTCGATCCCGCGCCCATGAACTTCGCGGCCATCGACGCCGTCTACAAGAAGCTCGGCGAGGACGACAAGGGCGCGGCCTGGACGATCAATAACCCCCCGCCGAAGTGGGAGACGCCGACGAACTACGCCATCGGCTACGCCGTGCAGGAGCTCCAGGCGTTCAACCCGATGCCGCCGGGCCCGAAGTACATTCTCCTCGTCACCGACGGTAACCCGAACACCTGCGAGGTCGTCGACCCGCAGTGCGGCCAGGACTACGCGATCAAGGCGACGCAGGACGCGTACGCTGCGGGCGTCGGGCTGTTCGTGGTGGGCGTGGGCGACATCGTCACCGATCCGGACAACGGTTGCTCGGGCACCGGCCAGCACTGCGGCCTGGCTCACTTGCAGGATCTGGCGAACGCCGGCGTCGGCGCTCCGGTGCTCGCGCCGTGCGACGACGTGACGTCCGATCAATGCCAGGCGAAGACTTCTTCGAACTGCATCAAGGACCGTACGCTCACGGCCTCGTACACGGTGGACGCGCCGGCTGTCGGCGTGCCGTTCCAAGTCGATACCTCGTCCGGCACCGCGCAGGCGGAGCTCAAGAAGGTGCTCACCGACCTTTTGAATACGATCGTGTCGTGCAGCTTCGAGCTCGACGTCATCGTCACGGGCGATCCGTCGCTCGGCCTCGTGTCGCTGGGCGGCACCCCGGTCACGTACGACGTGCCCGACGGCTGGATCCTCGAGGCGGACTCGTTCCACGTGACGCTGACGGGCGCGGCGTGCGAGTCCTACAAAGCAGGCGCCGAGGTCAGCATCGACTTCCCCTGCGATCCGAGCGGCAATCCGATCGCCGTGCACCGCTAGTGTCCTGACTCAGTGAATCGCAGCGGAAGTAGCGATGGAATTTGACGGTCAGGACACTAGGCGGACGCGCCGCGGACGCGGGGTCCGGGGCGAAAGCCCCGGCGAAACAGGTAGTGTCCCACCGCGAAGCGGTGGCCGACGCGTCAGCGGCGGGTCTGCAATTCTTCTGCGAATTGCAGACGCAGGACACTAGCTCATGGCTACGAAACAGAGGAAAACACGATCGAGAGGCAGAGGGCAACGG
>DASUGE010000517.1:0-4345 GCA_036274215.1 Polyangiaceae bacterium
CGTGTAACAATTGGATGAAGTGGCGGCCGACGACGCGCGGGCGACTTCGCGCGGCGTAGGGTTCGCTTCCGGGCCGGGGCAGAGTTTCCATGAGTACCGCCAGTGAGATCAGTCGAGTGTTCCTGAGCGTCCCCGCCGAAACCCCGGTTGCGCCCGTACCTCCGCGGCTCGACGATCGGAGCCTGTTCGTCAACCGCGAGCTCTCCTGGCTCGAGTTCAACGCGCGCGTCCTCGCCGAGGCGGCCGACGATCGCGTGCCGCTCTACGAGCGCCTGAAGTTCACGGCGATTTTCGCCTCGAACCTCGACGAGTTTTTCATGGTGCGAGCGGCCGGCTTGCAGGCCCAGCTCTCGGGCGACGTCGACGACGTGCCGCCGGACGGGATGACGGCGGACCAGCAGCTCACGGCCGTCGCCAAGCGAGCGCACGAGCTCGTCGACGAGCAGTATCGCATCTGGAATCGCGGCTTGAAGAAGGAGCTTCGCGCCGCCGGCCTCGCGCTCCTCACGCCCGAAGAGATCGAGCCGCGCGAGCTCGAGGCGCTCGACCGGCATTTCGACAAGGACATCTTCCCGGTGCTCACGCCGATCGCGATCGATCCGGCGCATCCGTTCCCGCACGTGCGGAACAAGAGCATCAACGTCGGCATCATCTTCGAGAAGCGGCCGCAAACGGCCGAACCGTCGTTCGGGCTCGTGCAGGTGCCGGCGACGCTGCCGCGCCTGGTTCGGGTGCCGATGGAGGGGACGCGTCGCGCGTTCGTCGCGCTCGAAGATTTGATCGTCCGGCATCGCCAGAAGATCTTTCCGCAGCTGCGCATCACGGGCTCGTTCACGTTCCGCGTCACGCGCAACTTCGACATCGAGCTCGACGAGGAGGAGGCGGAGGATCTGCTGCTCTCGCTCCAGGCGGAGCTCCGGCGCCGCGAGCGCGGGCACGCGGTGCGCATCGAGGTGAGCGGCCAGGCCCCCGAGCAGTCGATCCAGTGGCTGTGCCGTGAATTGGAGCTCGACGGCCGGCGCGACGTGTACGTCGTGGACGGCCCGCTCTTCCTCGGCGACATGACGGTGCTCACGTCCTCCGACGACCGGCGCGATCTGCGCGACGAGGCGTTCACGCCGCAATACGTGCCGCCGCTGCGCGACGCCGACGAATTCTGGAGCACGATCGCCGAGCGCGACGTGCTGCTCCACCACCCCTACGAATCGTTCGAAGCGGTGATCGATTTCCTCTGGCAAGCCGCCGAGGACCCGAACGTGCTCGCGATCAAGCAGACGCTCTATCGAACGGGCGGCGAATCACCGCTGGTGCGGGCGCTGCAGCGCGCTGCCGAGCTCGGCAAGCAGGTAACGGCGCTCGTCGAGCTCAAGGCTCGCTTCGACGAGGAGAGCAACATCCGGTGGGCGCGCGCGCTCGAGCGCTCGGGCGTCAACGTGATGTACGGCCTGATGGGCTTCAAGACCCACGCCAAAGTGCTGCTCGTCGTGCGCAAGGAGCGCTCGGGGCTGCGCCGCTACGTGCACCTCGCGACGGGCAACTACAATCAGCAGACTGCCCGCATTTACAGCGACTTGTCGCTGTTCACCGCGCGCGAGGAGATTGGCGAGGACGCCACCGCCTTCTTCAACATGCTGACCGGTTACAGCGCGCCGGCGCGCTGGAACCGTCTGATCGTCTCGCCGCTCGGCCTGCACGAAGCGGTCCTCGGCCTGATCGCGCGCGAGACCGAGCACGCGCGCGCCGGCCGCGAGGCGCGCATCGTCGCGAAGATGAACTCGCTGGTCGACGCGGACGTGATCACCGCGCTCTATCAGGCGTCGCAGGCCGGCGTATCGGTGGATCTGCTCGTGCGCGGCATTTGCTGCCTGCGCCCCGGCGTGCCGGGCGTGAGCGAGAAGATCCGCGTGCGCGCCATCGTCGATCGCTTTCTCGAGCACGCGCGCTGCTTCTACTTCAAGAACGGCGGCAGCGAGGAAGTCTACGGCTCGAGCGCCGACTGGATGCCACGCAACTTCCGGCGCCGCGTCGAGGTGATGTACCCCATCCTCGACGATTCTTTGCGCCGCCGCGTCATCGACGAGATCCTCGGCACGATGTGGAAGGACAACGTCAAGGCCTGGTCCTTGCGTCCCGACGGCAGCTACGCGCGCCTCGTCGCCAAGGACGAAGAAGCCGTGCGCAGCCAACAGCGCTTCGTCGAAATCACGCGCGAGCGAGCCCGGGAGACCGAAGCCATCCTCGGCCTCGCCTCGAAGAGCGCCCTGCCCGGCCCCGTGCGAGCGCTCGACAAGCTCCGCCGGCGCGGGAAGAAGCGCAAGCGGCAGCGGCGCGGGGATTAGGCTCGCCTTACGGCGCCGACGGCGTCAAATCCACGGCTTGCGTGTGCGCGTTCACGACGCGGCCGGCGTTCGTCCAATGCGTGTACGTGCCGCCGCATTGGCCGTCGAGGATCACGTCGACGTCGAGCGTGGCGCCCGGGGTGGCGTCGAGCGTGAAAGCGTCGAGATCGACGTCGGTCGTGGCGACGAGGCGTGCGGCGTCGGCGGGACCGCCCTCGGAGCTCGGGGTCCAATCGAGGATGTCGCTCCGCTCGAGGCTCTCCGACTCGAAGCGCTGGATGGCGCCGTCGACCCCGCTCACGAGGATGTCCCAGTCGCAGGGGTAGCCGCTGACGGCGGTGTCGCACGCGGCGGCGAAACGCCAGGCTCCGTCGCCGAGGTACTCTACCGTGACGCCCGCACCGATGCCGGGATCGAGGTCGAGCGTCGCGCCCGTGTCGATGCCGAATTGGTCGAAGCCCGGCGCGCAGGTGCTCTCCTCGTAATAGCCGTCGTCGTAGTAATAAACGTCGTCGTTGTAGCAACCGACGGTGCCGAGCGCGAGCGCACCCGCGAACGCAAGAACGGAGACTTTTCGCATCGCCCGTACGCTCAGCGGCGGCCGCCGCCCGCGCGGACCGCGCCGCCCATGTGCGAGCCCATATGCGTGCCCATGCGGGAGCCACCGCCGCTGAAGTGGCTGCCGCCACCCCATGACGAGCGGGGCGCGGAACGCACGGCGTCCATGCGCGGGGCCGAGCGCGGGACCGAGCTCATGTGGGGCGACGAGCGCGTGGTCGTGAGCGGCGCCGAGCGCACGGGGCTGTACACGGGCGACGAACGCGGCGCAGAAGCCGAGCGCAGCGCGGGCCCGGCGCTCGAGAAGGAGGAGGCCGGGCGCGGCGCGTACGTTGCGGCACGGCTCGACGTGAGCGCGGGCTGGCGCGCGGCGGGCTGACGCACGAGCGGGCTCTGCGGGAGGGCCCGCGTCATCGGGCGATCGAACGCCTGGCGGCGGGCGTCGCCCTGCGCCACCTGCTTTCGGGAATAGGAGGCCGAGCTAATCGCCGTGCCGCGCGGGGTGATCGCGGCGGAGGAGACGCGCTCGCGCGGGACGGCGGTCGCGGGGACACGCGCGGCTTGCGGCGACGGCCCGTGCGGAGCCGCTGACGTGCGCGGGCCCGGGTGCGGCGTGGCCGGGACGTACGGGCGCGTGTAGTGCGCGGCGTACGCCATGCCGTAGTGGTCGTGCACGACGTAGTGATGCACGTGCGGGTAGAAGACGTATTCGCTCGGGCAGAAAACCCAGGGATACACGGGGTAGTACGGATACCAGACCGCGTAGCCGCCGAACCAGATGTAGGAGGGCGGAAGCGGCGCCCAGCCGACGTAGGAGTATGAACCCGTGGGCACGCGCCACGCCACCCAGGCGGGCGCGTACGTCATGCCGGGGATCCACGCCCAACCGGTGCCGCCGATCCAAACCCAGCGCCCGTAGTGGAAGGTCACCCAGCCGAAGGGGTAGTCGCTCGCCCAAGTCCATTGGTTCTGCTCGTCGAGCACCCAGCGGCCGCCCGTGGAGTACGGCGCGAAATCCGGACCGACGACGCCGGGGCTCGGAACCCAGACGCGGCCGTAGCGGGCGTCCTCGACCCAGCTGCCGTAGGGATCGAGGTACGAGTTCCACGCGGTGAGCGCGCGGGGATCCTGATCCTCTTGCGTGGCGACGGGGGCCGCGGGCTGCGGGGCGTTGAGCAAGGGGCTCGGCGCGAGCGGGTCCCCCGGAGTGCCCGGCGAAGCGGGAGCGGCGGGCGTGGCAGGAACGCCCGGACCCGGCGCTTGGCCGCTCGGGGGCGGCGTGGTGCCGGGCTGGGCCACGGTCTCGTTGAACCAGCCGTTCTCCGCGCTCTGAGCCAATGCCGGTCGCGCGCCGCCGGCGAGCAGCACGCTGCCCGCGAGAAGAGCGGTCGCGACACGCGTAACGGGCGCCATACCCGAGATCATGGGCCCGACCGCGCCCCAGGGCA
>DASUGE010000518.1:0-36448 GCA_036274215.1 Polyangiaceae bacterium
CGCTCGCCGCGAGGCCGAGCAGGGCGGATCGGCGCGAGACGCGCGCGCTCAAACGAGCACCTCTTTGAGCGCCGTGAGGAAGCGGTCGTCCTCCGCGGGCAGGCCGCAGGTCACGCGCAGGCTCGTCGGCAAGTTGCCGAACGGCCGCACGATGACGCCGCGCTCGAGCAGCCGGTCGTAGACGGCACGCGCCGGACGCCCCACGTCGACCAGCACGAAATTCGCCTGGCTCGGCGCGACCGCCAGACCGAGACCCTCGAGCTCCCGCGTGAGGCGGGCACGCTCGGCAGCGTTTTCGTCGTGGCTGCGCGCCACGTGCTCCGTGTCGTCGAGCGCAGCGACGGCTGCGGCTTGGCCCGGCATGGACACGTTGAACGGCGCGCGCACGCGGTTCATGTAATCGATGAGCCGCGCCGGGCCGATCGCGTAGCCGATACGCAACCCCGCGAGGCCGTAGATCTTCGAGAACGTGCGCATCACGAGCAACCGCTCGCGCAGGTGCCGGAGCGCCAGCGAATTCGGGTAGTCGGGCGCGCTCGCGTACTCGAAGTACGCCTCGTCCATCACGACGATGACCTCGGGCGGCACGCTCCGGAGGAGCTCCTCCACCGCCGCTCGCGCGACGTGAGTCCCCGTCGGGTTGTTCGGATTCGCCACGAACATCACGCGCGTCTTCGGCGTCACCGCGGCCGCCATCGCGGGCAGATCGTGCACGTGGTTCTTGAGCGGGACGGCCGTGAACGGCACGCCGCCGGACAGCGCCGCGATCCGGTACACGATGAACGCCGGCTCACCGAACACGATGTGGTGCTCGGGCGTCGCGAAGGCCCGCACCACGAGATCCAGGAGCTCGTTCGAGCCCGCACCCTGCAGCACCTCGTCGCGCCCGATGCCGTGGAAGCGCGCGATCCGGTCGCGGAGCGCGTAGGCAGCGCCGTCGGGGTAGCGATTCACGCTCGCGAGCGTGTTGCGAGCCGCCTCGAGCGCACGCTGGCTCGGGCCGAGCGGGTTCTCGTTCGAGGCGAGCTTCACAGCATGGGTGATACCGAGCTCGCGGGCGAGCTCCTCGACGGGCTTGCCCCCTTCGTACGGAACCAGCGACTCGATGGACGGAATGACGAGCGATGACATCGTTCTCTGCGCGGCGTGAGCGGTGCCGCTCCCGCGTACCCTTGCCCGGTGGGTGCCGCGCGGTCAACTCGGAGCACGGCGACTCGCGGGCTCGCGCGCCACCTCGGCGGCGGAATCCCGGCGGCGCTCTACTCCGCCGCGATCGGAAACGACCCCAGCACCTTCAGGTACTTCGCGCTGCGCTTGATCGCTTCGAGCGCCGTGGTCACCGAGCGCTCCGTCACGTGGGCGCCGAGCTCGACGTAGAAGACGTAATCCCAGCTCCCGTGCGTCACGGGGCGCGACTGCAGCTTCCGCAAATTCACGCCGCGGTCCGCAAAGTGCTTGAGCACCCCGAAGAGCGAGCCGGGCGAGTCGTCGACGCTGAAGAGCAGGCACGTCACGTCGTTGCCCGAGCGCATGGCGGGGCGCGAGCTCGCGAAGCCGTAGCGCAGCTTGACATCGGACTCGTCGCGCACGTTGGCGCGCAGCGTATCGAGGCCGGCGGCGCGGCCGACGCGCGACGAGACCAGCGCGGCGGCGTTCGGCTCGTCGCGGGCGAGCTCCGCCGCGACGACCGGCGAGCGCACGTCGATGACGCTCGCGCGCGGCAGCTCCGCGTCGAGGAAGCGCTGGCACGCCGCCTGTCCGAGCGCCGTCGCGTAGACGTGCTCGATGGCGCCGAGGTCGCTCGTCTTCGCCATCAGATCGATCGATGCCGAGACGACGCGCTCGCCGACCATCATCAAATCCGTTTCCGCGAGCGCGGTGATCGACGGTTGCACGAGCCCGTCGACCGAAGACTCGTAGGGGAACACCGCGACCGCCACCCGCCCGCGCACCACTTCCTCGAGCGCCTCCGTGATGCCCGGCGTCGCGACGTAGCGAGCCGTCGCCCCGAAGTGCAGGAGCGCAGCCTCCTGGCAGAAACCGCCCTCGGGGCCGACGAACGCCACCGCGAGCGGCTGCTCGAGAGCGCGCGCTGCGGCACGGATCTGCCCGAAAATCGCGCGCACGCTCTCCGGCGGCATGTCGCCCGAGCCCGCACGCACGACGCTCTCGAGCCACTCGCGCTCGCCGAGGTCGGGGCTCGGCTCCCCACCGGCGCGCGCTGCGAGGCCGCGCGACACGCGAGCGCGGGCGTCGAGCTGCGCCAAGATCTCTCGATCGATGTCCGCGAGCTTGTCGCGGAGATCCGAACGGTCGCGACGCTCGTCGGTCATCGTGGTCTCCTCAGGCGTCGGAAGGCGCGCCTGCTGCCTTCGACCCGCTAGCAGCACCGGACGTTGGGGTGCTGCCACCAGTCGATCCCGACCCCGAGCTGCCCGACCCCGAGGAGCCCTTGTCGGTGCCCTTGGTGCTCGTATCCGACGCGCCGTCCTTCTTGGTGGCGCTGTCGCTTGCCTTCGTGTCGGCGTCGCCGCCCGTCTTCTTCGGCGCGCTCCCGTAGAGGTCGGAGTACCAACCGCCACCCTTCAAAATGAAGCCGGCCCCGCCGGACACCTGGCGCTTCGCGCTTTCGGCGTGGCAGCTCGGACAAGTGGTGAGGGGCGCGGCGCTGATGGACTGCTCCGCCTCCCAGGCGTGTCCACAGGCGGTGCAGAGGTACTCGTACGTCATCCGAATTCAGAACCCTTCGATACCCCGACCAAATGCGTCGCAAAGGTCCACCTGTCAACCGGAAGATAACTGAACACCCAGTCAGCCCCAAGAGCTATGGAGCCCCGAAAATCCTGCGGCGATTGCTGATCAAAGGTCTTGTGTGCATCCGTTCAGCGGAGTAGAAACGAGACTGACGCGGCGTGACGCTACGTGGCGCTACGTTGCGTTGCTCCCGGTCGGCCCGCTAGCCCGGCCTTTTCACTGCTATAACCAATGCGGTCGGCGTAGGAAACGGGGTTTTCGTAGCGATGCACATCAAGAAGCTCGATATCGCGGGGTTCAAGTCGTTCGTCGACCGGACCGCCATCCATTTCGACCACGACGTGGTCGGCATCGTCGGTCCCAACGGCTGCGGCAAGTCGAACGTCGTGGACGCCATCCGCTGGTGCCTCGGCGAGCAGAGCGCGAAGCACCTGCGCGGCAAGTCGATGGAGGACGTGATCTTCAACGGCTCCGAGTCGCGCGGGCCGCACGGCATGGCCGAGGTGACGATCACCTTCGACAACACGAACCCCGAGTACGCCGCGACCCTGCCGCCCGAGTTCCGCGACTACCCCGAGATCGCGATCACGCGCCGCCTCTTCCGTGACGGCACGAGCGAGTACCTCATCAACAAGACGCAGGTGCGCTTGCGCGACATCACCGAGCTCTTCCTCGGCACGGGCGTCGGCACCAAGGCGTACTCGATCGTCGAGCAGGGCCGCATCGGTCAGATCGTGAGCGCGCGTCCGGAAGACCGACGCCTCTTCATCGACGAGGCCGCCGGCATCACGAAGTACAAGCAGCGCCGCAAGATGGCGGAGCGCAAGATGGAGCTCACGCGCCAGAACCTCCTGCGCGTGACCGACATCATCACGGAGATCGACCGCAACCGCGCTTCGCTGAAGCGCCAGGTCGCCAAGGCAGAGCGCTTCATCGACTACCGGCGCGAGCTCGAAGACCTCGTTTTGCTCGATGCTTCGCACAAGTATTTGGAGCTCACCGTCACGCGCAACGTGGCCGACGAAGGCCACCAAACGGCGCGGGAAGCCCTGGCCCAGGCGCGCGCGGAGCTGCGCGACGCGGAGGCCGTTCTCGACGCGGAGCGCGCCCAGGCCGCCGGCATCGAAGCCAGCAACGAAGAGGCCACGCGCGCGGCGTTCGACGCGGACAACCAGGTCTCGAGCCTGCAGGCCGAGATCGAGCGCGCGAAGGAGCGCCTCACGTTCCTCGACCACCGCTTGATGGGCGGGAACCTCGAGCTCGAGAGCAGCCTCGGCAAGATCCGGGAGCTCGAGTCCGAGCAAAGCCAGATCATCGTCAAGGTGGAGGAGCTCAGCACCGACGAGCGTGCGCGCGAAGCGGACGCCCTGCGCGAGACGGAATCGCTCGCCTCGCTCCAGGCCGAGGAAGCGCGGGCGAGCGCGGCCGTGCTCGAGGTGCGCAAGAGCACCGGCGAGCTTTCGGCGCGGGCTGCCGCGCAGGGCGCGCGGCTCGACGGCATCACACAGCGACGCAACGAAGGTCGCGCGCGGCGTGACCGGCTCGGGCAGGAGCGCGACACGCTCGAGGGCGAGCACACGGACGCGACGGCGCGCAAGCAGGCGCTCGAGCGCTCGGTCGCCGAGCTCGCCGAGGGCAAGCGCCTGACGGCGACGGAGCGTCAGGCGCTCGAGACGGAGAACGAAAGCCTGCGGTCACGCCAGCTCGAGAGCGAGCGCGCGGTCGACGCCGCGAAGAACGAGCTGTCGCTGCGCCGGAATCGGCTGCGCGCGCTCGAGGATCTGCACCGCCGGCTCGAAGGCGTCGGCGCCGGTGCGCGTGCGCTGCTCGGCAAAGGCGACGCGCGGGTGCTCGGCCTGGTCGCCGACCGCATCGACACGCCGGAAGAACTGACGCTCGCCGTGGCGGGGCTGCTCGGCAGCCGCCTTTCGTGCGTCGTCGTGAGCGACCGCGGCGCCGGGCTCGAGCTGCTCGACGAGCTCCGCCGGAGCGAGCGCGGGCGCGCCGACGTGCTCGCCTCACGCCCGCCGTACGTGGCGGGAGCGCGCGAAGCCGTGAACGAGCCCGGCGTGCTCGGCCGGCTCATCGACAAGCTCGGCTTTGCGGAAGCGGACGAAACGCTCGTGCGGAGCCTCGTGGGTGACGCGCTGCTCGTCGAGACGGCGGAAGCTGCTCTCAACGTCGTGTTGGCCCGTCCGGGCGTGACGGCAGTCGCGCTCGACGGCACCGTGGCTCACCCCGACGGCGTCGTGAGCGGCGGCAGTGGCGACGGCGTCGCGAGCGCGATGCTCGAGCAGAAGCGCGAGATGCACCAGCTCACCGAGGAGGTCGCGCGCCTGGAAGCGGAAGCGACGCGCACGGCGGCGGAGCACAACGCCCTGCGCGCGCGGCTCGCCGAGGTCGGGACGGCGCTCGAAAAGGCGCGTCAGTTCGCGCACGAGGGCGAGCTCGCTCACGTGACGGCGGAGAAGGACCTCGCGCGGACGGCCGGCGACATCGAGCGCATCGGCGCGCGCCGCAACGCGGTCGCGGCCGAGCTCGGCGAGCTCGATCGCTCGCTCGAGGAAGGCGAGCGCGCGGAAACCACCTGCCGGAGCGAGCTCGACACGTCGAGCGCGGAGCTCGAAAGCGCGAACCACGACCTTGCCAAGGCAGAGGAGACCGCCGCCAGCTGGCGCGAGCGCGTCGCCGCGCAGAGCACGCTCGTGACCGAGCGGCGCGTGCGCCTGGCACAGATCAAGGAGCAGTCCGGCGCCGCGCGCGAAGCGGCCGCACGCATCGAAGCCTCGCTCGTCGAGCTTCGGACGCGCAGCGACGCGCTCCAACAGGAGCTCACCGAAGCCGCCGCGAGCTACGGCGAGACCGCGGCCGCCATCGTGCTCACGCGCGAAGCCCGCGCCGAGGCCGTCATCGCCGCGCGCACGGCGCACGAAACGCTCGATCAGGCTCGCGTCCGCCTCGAGCAGGCGCGCCAGTCGCTCGCGACGCTCGAGACGAGCCTGCGCACGGTGCGCGAGAGCCTCGAGCAGCACGACGAGGTGTGCCGCACGCACGAGCTCACGCTCCAGCGCATCGGCATCGAGCTCCAGCATCTGCTCGGCTCGGTGAAGGAGCGCTTCCGCGGGCTCGACCTGCTCCGCGTCGTCGGCGATTACCACGCCCGCCCGCTGCCGGACGACGATCAGCGCCGCCGTATCGACGAGCTCACGCAGCTCATCGATCGCATGGGCCCCGTGAACCTCGACGCTCGCGCCGAACACGAGCAGGCCGAGAAGCGCTTCCACGAGCTCAACGACCAGAAGGTCGACATCGACAAGGCGCTCGAGGAGCTCGATCGCGCCATCCGGATGATGAACAAGGAGTCGCGCCGCCGCTTCCGCGAGACGTTCGACTCCGTCAACGCCCTGTTCAAGAAGACCTTCTCGCGCCTGTTCCGCGGCGGCCGTGCCGAGCTCGTGCTCACGGACTCGGAGGATCTCTTGGGTGCCGGTGTCGAGATCGTGGCGCAGCCGCCCGGCAAGAAGCTCGGCAACATCGAGCTCATGAGCGGTGGCGAGAAGGCGCTCACGGCCGTCTCGCTCATCTTCGCGATCTTCCAGCACCGCCCCTCGCCGTTCTGCATCCTGGACGAGGTCGACGCTCCGCTCGACGAGGCGAACGTCGCTCGTTACAACGAGCAGATCCGCGCGCTCACGACGCAGTCGCAGTTCATCCTCATCACCCACATCAAGAAGACGATGCAGAGCACCGACGTGCTCTACGGCGTCACCATGGGCGAGCCCGGTGTGTCGCGTATCGTGAGCGTGAAGATCAACGAGAACGCCGTCGCCCGCAGCGACAATCTCGCTCAAGCGACGCGCGCTACCGACAGCGAGCAGACGGGCGTTCAGGTCGCGTAATTGGCAGGGCCGGGCGCAGCTCGAGAGCGCGCTCGGTCAATCGCAGTCCGGTAAGCCGAGACCCGTCAGCTCGTCGACTGGATGGCTCTGCCATTCGAGTGACGGGTCGAACGGATCCGTGGCGACGGTGTCGCCGTGCGTCACCGAGCAGCGCCGCCGGAGAGCTTGGTCGGCAGTGCTCACGCCGGAGCCGGTCCATGCCGTCTTGGGGTCGAAGCCGATCTCGCCGATGGCGTCGAGCACGGCGCCGTCGCATTCGAGGGTCACGGCGTCGTTGCCGTTGAACGTGCGTCCGAACGTGCGGTTGCATACCGCGCCGAGCTGCTCGACGAGGTCAGTCGAGCAAAGCACGTACGTCTGACCCTCTGCGAGCTCGCCCGCGAGCGCAACGCCGGCACCCTTCGTACCGCCGTTCGAGTAAATCACCACTTCGCATCCATCGAGCGAGCTCGTCGCGAGCGCGCGGAGCTCGACGGCCTTGGCGGGTCCCTCGACGTACTCGCTGAAGAGCAGCGCGCGTTCGACGCGCCCTCCCCCGCCGTCGCCGGCGTGCGCGCCGTCGTCGCCTCCACTGCCGGCACGTCCGGAGCTACCGCCGCGCGCCAGCGTCCCGCCGGTGCCACCCTTGCCGCCGGCGCCGCCGGATCCGGCTCCGCCGCCTGCTCCGCCGCGACCCTTGCCCGCTGCGCCAGCCGACCCTCCCGCCGCGTTGCCCGCACGGCCCGCGCCGCTGGCGCCTCCCTCCGCGTGGCTCGTCGCCCCGGCATCGGCGTGACTCAGCGGCCCGTCACCGCCCTGCCCCGCAACATCGTTGTCCTCGCTCGAGGAAGCCGCGGCACCTTGCCCTTTCGAGACGTCGTTCGAATCGAGCGACGCTTGCGCATCGCCTCCGCTCGCGGTCGCGTCCCAATCGCTCCTCGGATCGTTACGCGGTGACGACGACGTGGCGCGCCCCGCTTCGCCCGTGCCTGCGTCGTAGCTGAAGCCGGCCATGCCCGCGTTGCTTCGATTCGGCGCCCCGCCGTAATCGCGAGGCGCGAAACCTCCGCAACCGAGGGTGATGAGAGGCCACCAGAGGACGATTGTGCGCCGCGTGCTGTGCATGCGCGGCGATCGGACGGCGCCGCGCTCGGTTGCGTCCTCGTGCTCCGAAGCACGCTCTCAGCCGAGCTTTCGGCAGAGAACGGAAATTTCTCAAGCGGGGCGCTCACCCTGGATTGCCTGGGCCCCGTGCTACGTTGTTACACTCTTCAGCGATGCGTACTCGTTCTTGGTTCGTGCATGGGGCTCGGCTCGTCGTCCCCGCGGTCGTCGTCTCCGCCTATGGCTGTGCCGCGGGCGATTTGCAGCCAGGGACGGAGGCTGAGGCGGGCTCGGGTGGCTCGTCCGCCCAGGCAAGCGGAGGAACGTCGGCAGCAGCCGGATCCTCTTCGGCTGCGCGTGGCGGCTCCGCTGGGGCCACGTCGAACGGTGGCAGCAGCGGCACGACGGGCGGCTTGGGCGCGACGGGCGGCGCGTCGACGGGCGGCGCGTCGACGGGCGGCGGCGCCGGAATGGCTACGGGCGGCGGCGCGGGCAGCGCGAGCGGCATGGGCGGCTCGGGTGCGGGTGCCGGCGGCGCGGCCGGCATGAGCGCCGGGGGCGCGAGCGGAACGGCAGGCGCGGGTGCCGAGTCGGGCGCCGGCGGAACCGTCGTCGACCCCTGCGCGATGGTGACGTGCGGCGAGGGGCAGACGTGCATGAACGGCACCTGCATGTGCATGACCGGCATGCTCTGCGGCACCACGTGCGTGGACACGCAAGCCGACCAGGCCAACTGCGGCGCGTGCGGCACCGCGTGCGCAGCGGACGGCAGCTGCGTCGACGGCAAATGCGTGAACCCGATGTGCACCGCCGACACGATGGTGCGAAACGGCCACATCACGCACTACACGCTCGCGACGAGCATGGTCGCGTGCCACTACCCCACGAGCTCGCTGCCCCAGTACTACGGCGCGATGAACGAGTACGACTGGAACACCGCGGGCGTCTGCGGCTCGTGCGTGGAAATCACCAACGGCGGCAACAAGCTCGTCGTGCAGATCGTCGACCAGTGCCCGTACAAGGGCAACGAGCAGTGGTGCTTCCAGGGCAGCCACCACATCGATCTGAACGACGCCGCCAACAGCGCGATCAACGGCAACAGCAACCCCGCGGTGACCTGGAAGTACGTGAGCTGCTCGTCGATCACGGGCAACGTGAAGTACTACTTCGATTCGGCGTCACAGCAGTATTACCTCGCGGTCACGCCGATGAATCACAAGAACCCGCTCGCCAAGGTCGAAGTGAAGAAGGCCGGGGCGTACACGACGCTCACGCGCAACAACTCGAACATGTACGAGCTCAAGGACGGCGCGGGCACCGGCGCCCTCTCCTTCCGCCTCACCGACATCTACAACCACGTCATCACCGACACGGTGACGATGAACCCCGGTCAGACCGTCGAGGGGATGAAACAGTTCGCCGCCTGCCCGTGAGCAGGCGCCGTCACTCGGGCGCGGTGACGGCGCCGTTCGCCGCCAGAAGGTGAACGCTCAGCCGCCGGGGCGACCGGCAGTCGTCTGCGCGCCCGTCGTTCCGGAAGCGTTGCTCATGCCGGCGGCGGCTGGGGCGCCACCTGCGCTCGCTGCGGAGCCGGCGGTCGGCGCGCCCGAAGAGCCCGTCGAGCCGGTCGAACCGGTTCCACCGCTACCGCTCATCGTTTGCGTCTGTCCGCGCTTCGGGTTCGGCGCGGGCTTGCAGTGCTGGGTATCACCTTGAGCGTTGCCGCAGACGAGCCCTTGATCCTCGCACTCGTCGTCGAACTTGCAGGGGATGCGGCAGGCGTGGTCGTAGCAGTCTTCGTTGTTGCGGCAGTCGTCGTCCGAGGCGCAGCCGTAGTACCCGACGCAGATCCCGCCGCTGCACTCGTGCCCGCCCTGGCAGCCACTGTTGTCGAAGCACTCGGGACCCGTCTTCGCAGGGTCGTCGCCGCCGCCGCTGACGCAGCCGAAGGCGAGCGTGCCGAGGAGTACCAAGAATGATCCGACATGTCGTTCTCTCATCGTCATCCCTGTTGCAAGCCCCGTCTAAAAAATGATTCCGGGATTTCTAGCGGATCGAACGCGGTCGAGCAAGGCTCGGTCGGTTGTTCGTCCGGTGGGCGTCTCCCGTGTGCATCAAGCAAGGTTGGTGGCCGACCGAGTAATTCCCAGGCAGAGCGACGTTAGATCTCCGGGAGGCCGAATTTAGAGGATAGCACGGGCTCAGCGGCAGAATTGAACACCCGGAATCGTGAAGTTTTTTCGTTTCACCGAAAATCTCGAGACACGTGCGAAATGTCTCGCCCGGGGACGCCACGCGCGTCGAGGCGCTCGAGCTTTCGCACTTTTACGTGAATGACGCTCGGCTCTTTCCCGGGCGTGCGTGGTGAACGCTCGACCTCCCCGTGCGCGAGCATGAGCGTCGAATGCAACGCCGTAAAGAGCTCCGTCTCGAAGACGTTACGAAAGAGGATCAAGTTAGCGAAGCCCGTCTCGTCCTCGAGGGTAATGAACACGACGCCCTTCGCCGTACCCGGCTGCTGGCGCGTGATGACGACGCCCGCGACGCTCACGGGCATTCCATGCGGAGCCGCCACGAGCTCTGCGGCGCTCGTGACGCCGCGTTCCTCGAGCTCGCGGCGGAGATGGACGAGCGGGTGGTCGTCGACGCTGAGGCGTTTTCTCCGGTAATCGAAGAGCAACTGCTCGGCGGGCGCGAGCGGCGGCAAGACGACCGCGGGCTCTTCGAAGCGTGCCGTTTCGAACAAGCCGTGCACGCGTGGAGCGTGCGCACGGAAGAGCGCCTGACGTCGACCCTGGACGAGACTTTCGAACGCACCCGCTTCGGCGAGCGCGTCGATCTCACCCTGATTCATGCGGCTCTTCCGTAAGCATTCGTCGAGGCTCGTGAACGGTCGCTCGGCCATGATGCGGCGCGCGCTCTCCTCGCGAAGCGTCTGCACCTGACGGAGCCCGAGCCGGAGCGCCGGGCGTTTCCGCTCGTCCCGTGCGCCGGAGTGATTCGGGGACGCGGCGTTCGTCTCGACGGGCTCGAGCGTCGAGTCCCAATCGCTCTTCGTCACGTCGACGTCCCTCACCTCCACGCCGTGACGCCGAGCATCGTTCACGATGGTGGACGCCGAGTAAAACCCCATCGGCTGCGAGTTCAGGAGCGCACAGGCGAAATGGGCCGGATAATGCGCCTTCTGCCAGGACGAGAGGTACACGAGCAGCGCGAACGACGCGGCGTGAGACTCCGGAAAGCCGTAATCGCCGAAGCCCTTGATCTGCTCGAACAGCGCTTCTCCGAATTGTCGCGAGATGCCACGCGCGGCAAAACCCGAAAGCAGCCGATCGCGATGACGCATGAGGCGCCCCGTGCGACGCCAGGCCGCCATGTCGCGCCGGAGCTGGTCTGCTTCCCCGGCGGTGTAGCCCGCGCCCGTGATGGCAATCTGCATGACCTGCTCCTGAAAGAGCGGGACGCCGAGCGTTCGCTCGAGAATGGGAACGAGCGCGGGGTGCGGGTACGTGACCGGCTCTTCCTCGCAGCGCCGGCGGAGATACGGATGCACCATGCCGCCTTGGATCGGACCCGGTCGCACGATCGCGACCTCGACCACCAGATCGTAGAATTTTCGGGGCTTGAGCCGCGGCAGCATCGCCATCTGCGCGCGGCTCTCGATCTGGAAGACGCCCACGGTGTCGGCGCGGCTCACCATGGCATAAACGGCGGGATCTTCGGGCGGAACGCGCGCGACCACGTCGAGCGGGTCGAAGGCTTCGGGCGTCGATTCCGCTTCGCACGCCCCCCCGGGAAGACGGAGTCCGCCGCCTTCGTGAATCAAGGCGAGCGCCTTGCGGATGGCCGTCAACATGCCGAGACCGAGCACGTCGATCTTGAAGAAGCCGAGCGTGTCGATGTCGTCTTTGTCCCACGGCAGGACGGTGCGATCGGGCATGCGTGCGGGCTCGACGGGCGTTACCTCTTCGAGCGGCGCCGCCGACAGCACGAACCCGCCGACATGAATCGAAAGATGTCGCGGGAACCCCTCGAGCTCGCGCGCGCAGTCGAGCACTTGCTTCATCCGAGTGCCTTCGGGATCGAAACCAAGCTCGGCGAGCCGCTGCTTGCTCGCTTCGTTCGATTCCCAGTGGATGATGCTTTGACTCAGCCGGTCGACCTGCTCGAGCGAGAGGCCGAACGCTTTGCCCACTTCGCGCAGGGCGCTCTTCCCCCGGTAGGAGATCACCTCTGACACCATGGCCGCCCGCTCGCGCCCCCAGCGCTCGTAGAGCTCCTGAATCACCTCTTCGCGGCGCTCGTGCTCGAAATCGACGTCGATGTCCGGCGGCTCCCGCCGCTCCGCGCTCAGGAAACGCTCGAAGAGCAGGCTCGAGCGCGCGGGATCGACCGCCGTGATGCCGAGCGCGTAGCAGACGGCGCTGTTCGCCGCGCTCCCCCGCCCCTGACACAAGATGCGGCGGCGCCGCGCGATGTCTACGACCTCGAGCGTCGAGAGAAAATACGGCGCCACGTCGATGCTCGCGATGAGCGCGAGCTCCTTCTCGATCTGTGCGGCGACCGGTGCCGGCACGCCGCCCGGGTAGCGGCGCGCGAGCCCCTCGAGCGTCAACCGGCGCAGCCTTTCGTCGGCGCTCTCCCCCGGCTCGAGCGTGCACGGGAAGCGATAGCGAAGCTCGGCGAGCGAGAAGCGCAAGTCCTCCGCGAGCTCACCGGCTCGATCGATCAGGTCCGGGCGCTCGGCGAAGAGCTTTCGCATCTCGAGCTCGGAGCGCAGGTGCGCCTCGGCGTTGCCGTCGAGCGCCGTGCCCGCGCGGTCGAGCGTCGTGCCGGTGCGGATACAGTGCATCACGTCGGCGAGCGGCTTGCGCGCGGGGACGTGAAAGCGCGGGCGCGCGCTCGCCACGAGCTTCATGTCGTAACGGTGCGCCGCCGAGCGAGCCGCCATCATGCGCTCGCGATCGAACGGATCCATGTGCCGATGAATGGCGACGGCCGAGCGCTCGCCGAACGCATCCTTGACGAGCTCGAACAAGGCGCGCGGCGGCGTTTCGGCATCACCGGGCCTCTGCGGCGACGGGATCACCGCGACGAGCCCCGCGGCGTGCTCGCCGAGCCATGCGGGATCGAGCGCGCTCTCTCCCTTTTCCAGGCCGGCGTGCGCGCGCGTGAGCAGGCGGCAGAGGTTCGTGTAGCCCGTGTGGTTTTCGACGAGCAAGGCGACGACGGGCAAGTCACGCGCCGCCTTCGCGCGCTTCGGTGCTCTCCAGGAGCCGCGCCGCTCGGCGTGCGCATCCACGCCGAGCTCCGCGCCCACGATCACGCGCTGCCCGACCTCGAGCGCCGCCGCGTGCGCGCGCACGGAGCCGTAGAGCCCGTCGCGATCACAGAGAGCCACCGCTTCGAGCTCGAGCTCCTTGGCCTTGACGACGACCTCCTCGGGTCGAGAGGCTGCGCGCAGGAACGAGAATGCCGAGCGCGCCAGAAGCTCCACGAAGGCCGTCACCACTGAACAGATACTCAGTCATCGGCGCGGCCCCAGCCATTTTTTGGTTAATTCAATGAATTCAACGACTTGCAGATCCAGTTCCATGGCCTGCGGAAGAGGGCTCGCGGTACCAACGTTAAAGCACCCGGAGGCTAACTTGATGCCTGAGTCTTATCCGGAACTGAACGAGCCCACTGAGGACACGCGCATCACGCTGTCGAACATCAGCGTGTCGCGGCGACTCGGCGTGCGCACGCCGATGGCGTTCGGCGTCTACGCGACGAGCCACGGCCAGCGCGTGCGCGCGCGTGCTGCCGAGCTCTCGACGACGGGCGTCGTGCTCGACTTTCGTCACTCCGAGGAGTGTTCGACGGACGGGCTCGTGACGCTCGAGCTGTTCGTACCGGGGCATTCGAAACCCATTCGCACCGCGGCGCGCTTCGTGCGGCGCGTCGGCAAGCTGCTCGCATTCGAGTTCGTGGTGATCGGTCGCGACGAACGGCTGAGCCTCGCAGAGCACATCGATCGCGTGCACGCGGCACGCCTCGACCGTGTCGCACGCTGAACGCGGAGCGCGCTGCGGCCGCGCGTGAGCGGCGTCGAGCACGCCGGCCCGGTTTTACGAGAGAATTCCCGGGCTCGGACGCGACGTTGGTGCCCAATCCTCGCCCTCGGTGTCGCGCACGAGGTAACGAAGCACGAGGTCGGTGACCTCTTGAACCAGCGTCTCCTCGTCGAAACCGGGCGGGCGCTCGAGGATCCAAGCGAGCATCGTCGCGCGCACGGACTGCAGCGCGACGAAGGCGGCGGCGTCGATGCTCGTGCGTCGCAACGGAGCGCTCGAGGCGCGCAGGAAGTGCCGCACGATCTCGAGCACGCGGAGGTCGAAGGCATGCACGCGGTCGGCCTTGGCGACGCGCAGGCCCTCCATCGCGAGCACGCGGTGGAGCCCCGGGCACGAGCGGTAGATGCGCGCCAGCCCGCGCACGACCGCCGTGACGGTCTGCTCGGGTGATTGGGCGAGGTTGCCGTCGGCGAGCATCTCCTGAATCAGCTTGAGCGCGCGCTCGAACTCGCGATCTTGAAGCGCGTTCAAGATCGCGTCGCGGTGCGAGAAGTACTGGTAAATCGAGCCGACGCTCACGCCCGCCACCTCGGCGATGCGAGCCATGGTCGCCGCCTCGAGCCCCTCGCGATCGAGGATCTGCACCATCGCTTCGAGGATCGCGCCGACCGTCGCCTGGGCGCGAGCCTGGCGCGGCTGTTTACGAACCTCCCCGGCCGGACGGCGCGGCTTCATCGCCACCGATTATCGTTCGTGACGCGGGCGAGGTCCATTCGCATTCGTTTCAGCTTCCTCGAGCACGGCTCGAGGCTTCGGGCGGGGCGTTTGACCTCGCGCGTCAACCCGTGCGTGCCGCACGCGCCGGCAATCCGTGCGCGCGCTCAGGTTCGAGCCCGTCATCCGTCGAGCAGGGCCGCGAGCGCGACCGGTGCCGAGAGCGAAGCAAAGGCATATTTTGCACCCGCCGCCGTGAGCTCGGCGGCCGTGAACGACCCCGTGCCCACGCCGATGCATTCCGCGCCGATCCCATGCGCGGCGGCCACGTCTTTCGGGGTGTCGCCGATCACGACGATACGCGCGGCGTCGAGCGTGACGCCCAGGTGTTTTGCGCCCCGCTCGGCGCCGTGACGCAAAAGCTCGGTGCGATCCTCGGCGTCGGAGCCGAAGCCGCCGAACGCGAACTCCTCGAACACGCCGACGCGCTCGAGCTTGATGCGCGCGCCCTCGTGCACGTTGCCCGTGCCGAGTCCGATGCCGTGCCCGCGGCTCCGCACGGCGGTGAGCGCGGCCTGGATGCCTTCGTGCAAGCGGTAGAGCGCGTGGTCGGTGCGCTCGATCTCTTCCACGAGGAAGCGGAGGTAGAGACGAATGCACTCGTCCATCGCGTCGCGCGTGGGTGGGACCCCGAGGCTCACGAGCGTCTGGCGAGCGATCTGGAGATCGGTCATGCCGTCGTAGCGAAAACGGCACGCCTCGCGATTGCCGTAGCGCTCCTCGAAGGCGCGCTCCATCGCGCGCCGGCCGGCGCCGCCGCTCGTGATGAGGGTGCCGTCGATGTCGAAGAGCAAGATCGTGGGACGAGGGTCGCGTCGAGGGCGCATCACATGCTGGCGTCCGAATGGGCGCTGAGCGACGCCGAGCCGAGCGGATTGGCGTCCATGATGGCCATGGCGATGGCGTTCGGCATCTGAGACGTCATGGCGCCGGAGAGCGTCGCGGTCGAAAGCGCGTACACCGTGAACCGGTAGACGTGATCCATGCCCGACGGACAAGGTCCGTAGTAGCCGTTCCCTTGGAAGGACTTCTGCTTCGCTCCCGGAACGGCCGTCGACATGGCCATGCTGTCGAGGGCCGCGGGCAGCATGGTGACGGTCGAGGGGATATCCCACATCGCCCAGTGGTTCAGCATGTTCGAGGTGTCGAACAGCACGACCGCGTAGCTCATCGTTCCGCTCGGTCCCGCGGTCCACGTGAGGGGCGGCGATTTGTTGGTGCCCGCGCAGGTGTTGTCGTCCGGGAACATGCCGCCCTCGGTGATGACGCTGCTCGTGAGCGTGAAGCCGGAAGCGCCGCCGGCCCCCGCGTTGCCGCCCATCCCGGAGCCGGAGCCGGCCATCCCCGCGCCGCCCGCCTGACCGCCCGCACCGCCACCCGCCATGCCGGCGACCGAGCCCGCCGTACCCGCCGCGCCTGCGCCGCCTCTGCCGGCTCCGCCCGCGCCCGCACCGCCGCGACCAGCCATGCCCCCACCCGTCCCGGCAGCGCCGCCGGCGCCTGCTCCGCCCGAGCCCGACGAGCTCCCAGAAGCCCCACCCATCGAGCCGCCCATGCTGGTCGTCCCGGCGCCGCCGCCGGTGCCCGCCTTGCCGGTACCGGCGCTGCCGCCCATGGTGCTCCCGGCCATCGCGCTCGTTCCACCGGTGCCCGCGCCGTTGCTCGGCGTGTCTTCTCCGGAGCTGCAATGAGTGAGAAACAGTGAAGCGGTGAAAAGGAGGGCAGCGGGTATTCGGAGGTCGCGCATGACGACGCGAGCATAGCACCCGAAAAAATCCTTCGAGCGGCGGTCGAGACCGAGAACGTCAATCGGCGACGGCTTGGAGGTAACGTTTACCGCTCGAACGGTCCACGTAAACCATGGCTTCAATCAGTCCGTCGGTCGCCTTGAGCCAAACGCGGACGTAGTCCCGGGTGATGGGCGCGCCGTTCCACCATTCGACGGCGTGCAGCCGATGCTCGAAACGCAGCGCTTCGATCGTGTAGAGGTTTTGCTCGAACGCGACGGTGGTGCCCACGCGCAGCGCGCCGTCGAATTGCAACGGCGTGGGTAAAAGGCGCGTGAGCGGCGCGCGAGCTTCGCCGTCGCTCGACTCGGCGAGGGTTCCCTCCACCACGGGCAGCGGCGTTCCGGAAACATGAACCGCAATGGGCGTGGTCGAGCGCGGACCAGGTCCTCGCTCCGCGCGTGAAGCCTGCGCCAAGCGACCCGAACGAGCGCCCCCACGACGCGCCCGGGGCTTGGCGCGCACGAGCGCGGGAGCGAGCATGCTGCGCCCCTCGAGCCGATGGGAGTCGAGCGTGGTGAGCACCCCGACGCGCGCCTCCCCCACGTCGGCCATCAGCTCGGCAATCACGACGGGAAGCTCGCGCTCGATGTCGGTGCCGCCCGCGAGCGTTTCACCGAGCTCGAGCTGGCGCGCGACGAGCGGCACCATGACGGGCGCTTCGAGCCGGACGCCGAGCGTGGGAGCCGGCAGCCGTGCTCGCTCGAGCCGCGACGAGACGACGCGCCGAATGTCCTCCTCGCGCGAGAGCGGCGAGGAGAGCGAGAAGCGAAGCTCCGTCTTCTCTTTCGCGCCGCGCAGGCGCGAAATGGAACGATCGTGCGTGAGCGTGAGCAGGAGCTTTTCAGCCGACATGCCGCGCCCGGCGAGCCGTGCCGCGAGACGAGCGGCCATGCCACGCAGCGCGAAGAGCAGCGGCTCGCTCCCTTCGACCCCGTATTCGAAGCCGAGCTCTTCCACGACGGTTTCGGGGAGCCGATACGGGACGAGCGGCGCCGGATCGATGCCTTGCGCGAGATCGAGCGCGCGCGCGACCTCGCCCGCGAGGCGAGTCGTGAGCGTGCTGCGCGGCAGAGCCGCCAAGTCGCCGAGCGTGAGCACCCCGAGCCGCAGCAAGAACCCTTGCGCTTCCTCGCTGAGGGGCAAGGCGACGATGGGCAAGGCCTGCACGGCACGCGAGGCCCCCTCGGCCGGGACGGTGTGCACGCCTTTGCCGCGATGATCGGGCGGCGCCCAACGAGCGACGGCGCGTCCGAGCTCCGGACCTGGCGCCACCGCCGCGCGCACCGCATGCCCGAGCCCGCGCACACGCTCGACGAGCTCCTCCGCCAGGGTCGTCTCGCCGCCGAAGAGATGGGCGGAGCCGCTCACGTCGACCCACACCGTGTCCGGGACGCGCAACGACACCGTCGCGCCGAACCCGAGCGCAACCTCCGCCACGACGGCGAGCGCCCGCTCGACGAGCGCCGGGTGCAAGCGCATCGCCTCGAAGCCGGCGACGAGAGCCCGCGCCTCGGCGATGGTTTGCCCTTCGCGCACGCCGCAGCGCCGGGCCGACACGCTGACGGCCGTGAGCCGCGCCGTCGGCTTGAGCGGGTCTTCCAGCGGCTCGGTCACCTCCCCGGGCTCGAGCAGCACGACACCCCACGGCCCCCGATTGCGCGGAGCAGCCGTGGTGACGGCCACCTCGAGCAAAAGCTCGGGCAAAACCAGCGCTACGATGCGGCGCGACGCCTCAGGCGAGCTTTCGGACATGGTCCGCTCCCTGGGGCAACGGCGCCGAGCCTTTGGCCCACGCCACCGGGCGCGGACCCGAAATACGGCCACGGCGATCCTTCGCGACGCGCACGAGCAAGCGCTCGCGCG
The DNA here is from genome assembly GCA_036274215.1 of Polyangiaceae bacterium. GTDB lineage: Bacteria > Myxococcota_A > Polyangia > Polyangiales > Polyangiaceae > PMG-095. The sequence continues at coordinate 18,220 of DASUGE010000518.1, forward strand.
CGGGGCGCGTGAGCTCGATGCGTTGAGCGACCGGGAGCGGCAACGCGCGCGGCAGGCGACCGTCGGTGAGGAGGAGCACGCTCTTCTCCGTACCGTCGACCGCCATCGACAAGCGGCGCACGACCCGACCAAAGCGCGCGAGCGAATAATCGAGCGAAGCGCCGAGCACGCCCACCGTGTCGATGACGACGAGCTCGAACACCGACGACTCTGCGAGCTTGAGAGCGACGCGACTGACCGCCTCGAGCGGCGGGCGCACGACGAGCAAGCGGTCGAGCGCGACCCCCGAAGCAGCGACGCCCGGCGCATACAGCGTGCTCGACGGATCGACGAACGCGCACCACGGCTCGAGCTTCGTGCCGAGGCTCACGGCGCGGGAGCGCTGGAAGCTCTTGATCGCGGCGAGCGCGAGGGCGGTCGATAGCCCGCCCGGAGCAAGCACCGAAAGCTCCACCACTCCCCCGCGGATGAGACCTTGATCGGGCAGCGCCTGATCGAGCGCCTCGATCCCGAACGGGAGGGCGGAGAGATCCGGCCCCGCGGCCTCTGCCCCGGTGCCCGTTCGCAGGAGATCGGGTGATAGATGGGCTAAAGCTTGGGGAAGCGCCACACCACTGAACATAATCACAGCTCCGAACATTGCAAGCAACCGACCACCTGGTCAGGACAAATAATGTCAGGGCTCCGGAACATTTTTCCGAACACCTTCGCGTGAGTCCCGCTCATCGCCCCAGGCTCCGTGGGTGCTATTTTTCGAGCGGATGCCTTCCCTCGACGACAAGCTCGAACGCGCCCGCGCTCTCTTTCAGGAGATGGGGTCCGTGCTCGTGTGCTTCTCGGGGGGCATCGACAGCACGCTCGTGCTCGCGCTCGCGCAACGCGAGCTCGGCGACCGCGCGGTGGGGCTCACGACCGTGAGCGCGAGCCTCGCGCCGAGCGAGCGCGCCGATGCGGAGCGCATCGCCCAAAGCCTCGGTGCGCGTCACCTCTTCGTCGAGTCGCACGAGATCGAGCGCGCGGGCTACGTCCAGAACGGCCCCGATCGCTGCTTCCACTGTAAGAGCGAGCTCTACGAGATCGCCAAGGCCAAGGCGACCGAGCTCGGGCTCGCCGCGATCGCGAACGGCACGAACACCGAAGATCTGGGCGACTACCGCCCCGGGCTCGAAGCCGCGCGCGAAGCCGGCGTGAAGAGCCCGCTCGTCGACGCCGGGTTCGACAAGGCGGACGTGCGCGCCGCGGCGCAGCGCTTCGGTATCGAGATCTGGAACAAGCCGGCCGCCGCCTGCCTTTCGAGCCGCATCCCCTACGGCACGAGCGTCACCGCCGAGCGCCTCGCCCAGATCGGCGGGCTCGAAGCGAAGCTCAAGGCGCTCGGGCTAAGGCAGGTGCGCGTGCGCTGGCACGACGCGATCGCGCGCATCGAGATCGGGCTCGAGGAGCTGCCGCGCTTGCTCGAGCCAGGCGTGCGTGAAGCCGTCGTGGAGGCAGGCAAGCAGCAGGGTTTCCGCTACGTGACGCTCGATCTCGGCGGGTATCGCCAGGGCTCGCACAACGAAGTGCTCACGGGCCGCTCGCTGCGCGTCGTTTAGCGCTCGAGCGCGAGGGGCTAAGCTCGCGACCGTGCTCGCCCGGTTCGTCGTTCTTTTGAGTCTGAGCGCGGCCGGGCTCGTCGCGTGCGGCGCGCCGCGTGGACCCGGCGCGCCGGGCAGCGTGGGACGGCGCGTGCCGGAGAGCAACGTGCGCCACGCCGACTATGTCGGCTCGGCGACGTGCGGCGAGTGCCACGTCGCCGAGTACGCAGCCTGGCAGGCCTCGCCGATGCGCCGCATGACGCGCACGCTCGCAACGACGAGCATCCACGCGCCGTTCGACGGGGGCGCGTTCAAGTTCAAGGACGACATCGCCGTGATGGAGCGGCTCGCGGGTCGCAACTTCCTGCGCATCACGAGCGCGGGCGAAGAGTCGCTCTTCCGCGTCACGAAGGTGATCGGGGGCCGCTACCGCGAGGACTTCGTGGGCGAGCGTGTCAGCGCGGAAGAGCCGCTCGGCGCCGCACAGGACGAGGAGCGTGTCTTGCCGCTCTCGTGGCTGATCGGACGTGCGGAGCCTCGGTACAAGGGTTACTCCGTGATGGTGCCCGAGCGGGCGCGGCTCGAAGCGGGCCTGGTTTGGAAGCGCGCCTGCATTTTCTGCCACAACACGACGTCGGCGCTCTCGATCCTCTACGACGAGCTCTACGGCAAGAACGCCCTCGCCTACCAAGGCTCGGCGAGCAACGAGCTGCCGCCGGACAAGGCGTTCCACTATTCGATCACGGACGCGCCGGAGCTCGTGCGGGCGCTCGCTGACGAGCTCGCAGCGCTCGGAGCGCACGCGCCGATGCCGTCCGACGCGCACGAGGCGCTCGGCGTCGCCGCGGACGTGACGCGCGAGCGCTTCGAGGAGAAGCACCTCGTCGAGCTCGGCGTGGGCTGCGAGGCGTGTCACGGCGGCTCACGCGAGCACGTTGCGGATCCGTTCGTCGTGCGGCCGACCTTCGCGCTGCAAAGCGATTTCTTGAGCGTCAGCGCGCCGAACGGAAAATCCCCGACGCCGGCCGAGGACATCAATCGCACCTGCGCCAAGTGCCACACGGTGCTGTTCTCTCGCTACCCGTACACCTGGGAAGGACACACGCGCAGCTCCGCGCCGGGCGGCAGCACGACGAACTCGGGCGAAGGGCGCGATTTTTTGCTCGGCGGCTGCAGCCACGAGCTCACCTGCACGAGCTGCCACGATCCCCACGCCGAAGATCGCCCGGAGACGCTCGTGAAGCTCGGTGAGCCCGCCGGCAACGGCGTCTGCACGCGCTGTCACACGCAGTACGCGACGGAGAGCGGCCTCCGAGCACACAGCCACCACCAGCCGGGAACGGCCGGAGCCGCCTGCCTCGCCTGCCACATGCCGAAGAAGAACATGGGGCTCGACTACGACCTCGTCCGCTACCACCGCATCGGCTCGCCGACGGATCGGGAGCGCGTCGAGGGCGATCGCCCGCTCGAATGCGCGCTCTGCCACACGGACCGCACGGTCGATCAGATCGTGGTCACGATGGAGCGCTGGTGGAACAAGCGCTACGACCGCGGCGCGCTGCGGCGCCTTTACGGCGCAGAGCTGAAGGTGAAGCCGCTCGCCGTGACGCTCTTCGGCGGCAAGCCGCACGAGCGCGCCGTCGCGGCAACGGTGCTGTCGCACGCCGGGAGAACGGAGCTCACACGCTCGATCGCGGCCACTCTCGACGACCCGTACCCGCTCGTTCGCTTCTACGGGAAAGCCGCCATCGAACGGCTCACGGGCGAGCCGCTGCCGATCGACATGAGCCAGAGCGGTCCGGCGACGCGCGCCGCGGCCGAGCAGTGGCTCGCCGAACGCGCGTCCCGAAACGCTGCGAAGTGACCTATCGTCTTTAGTGACGTGGACCGCGATCGCGGCGCGGACCACGGTCGCGATCGCGACCTCCGCCACCGTGACCGCCGCCACGCGGACCGCGGCCGCCGCCCGGTCCCGCTTCGCGCGCGCGCGCCATGCGCTCCTTGGCCGCTTCGCCTTCCTCGCCCTCGGGGAACGGCATCAGCTCGCGGCGCGAGAGACGCACCTTGCCGTCGCGCTCGACGCTGATCACCTTCACCTCGACCTCTTCGCCTTCCTTCAGGATGTCGCCGGGAGACTCGACGCGCGTGTGCGCGATCTCCGAGACGTGAAGCAAGGCTTCCGAGTTCGGGAGGATCTCGATGAACGCGCCGAAATCGACGAGCCGCGTGATCTTGCCCTTGTAGATGCGTCCGACCTCCGGCTCCGCGACGAGACCCTCGATGATCGCGAGAGCCTTCTTCACGGCGTCGGAGTCCGCGCTCGCGATGGCGACCGTGCCGTCGTCCTCGACGTCGACGCTGCAGCCCGTCTGGTCGACGATGCCTTTGATGGTCTTGCCGCCGGGTCCGATGATGATGCGGATCTGGTCGGGCTTGACCTTGATGGTCGTGATGCGCGGCGCCCAGCGGTTGATCTCCGTGCGGGCTGTCGACAAGGTCGCGAGCATCTTGCCGAGGATGTGCAGGCGCGATTCCTTGGCCTGCTCGAGCGCGCGCTCGAGGATGCCGCGGTCGAGGCCCGCGATCTTGATGTCCATCTGGATGGCGGTGACGCCCTTGTCGGTGCCGCACACCTTGAAGTCCATGTCGCCGAGGTGATCCTCGTCGCCGAGGATGTCGCTCAGGATGGCGAGGCGATCGCCCTCTTTGATGAGACCCATCGCGATGCCGGCGACCGGCTTCTTGAGCGGCACGCCGCAGTCCATGAGGCTCAGCGAACCGCCGCACACGCTCGCCATCGAGCTCGAGCCGTTCGACTCGAGGATTTCGCTCACGATGCGGATCGTGTACGGGAAGTCCTCCTTCGACGGCAGCATGCGCACGAGGGCGCGCTCCGCGAGGGCGCCGTGGCCGATCTCGCGACGGCCGGGGCCGCGCATCGGCTTGGTCTCGCCCGTGGAGAAGGGCGGGAAGTTGTAGTGGAGCATGAAGCGCTTCCACGACTCGCCCGTGAGCGCGTCGATCTTCTGCTCGTCGGTGGCCGTGCCGAGCGTCGTCGTGACGATGGCTTGCGTCTCACCGCGCTGGAAGAGCGCCGAGCCGTGCACGCGCGGCAGGAGGCCCACGTCGCAGCTGATGGGGCGCACCGTGCGCGTGTCGCGGCCGTCGATGCGCTTGCCCTCGTCGAGCACCATGTTGCGCACGACGACGGCCTTACGGTTCTCGAGCTCTTCCTTGCAGAGCTTCTCGCTAGCCGTGAACTTCTCGGCGCCGAGCTCCTCCAGGAGCTTCGCGAAGGTGGCCTTCTTGATCTCGCCGTAACGAGCGTAGCGGGCCTGCTTCTCCTTGATCACGCACGCGGTCTTGAAGTCCGCGTCCGCGAGCTCCGCGACGCGCTTGGCGATCGACTCGTCGAGCTTCGGCGTCGTGAAGGCGCGCTTTTCCTTGCCGATGCCCGCGCGCATCTTCTCGATCAGGCCGATGATCTTCTGCGCCTCGCTGTGCGCGAACATGAGCGCATCGATCAGCTCCTTCTCGCTCACCTCGTCCCCGCCGCCTTCGACCATCACGATCGCGTCCTTGCTGGCCGCGACGACGAGGTCGATGTCGGCCTTCGCGCTCTGCTCGAAGGTCGGGAAGGTGACGAGCTCGCCGTCGACGCGCGCGACGCGCACGCCGGCGATCGGGCCGTCCCAGGGGATGTTGGAGATGTGGAGCGCGGCGCTCGCCGTGGAGAGCGCGATCACGTCGGTCGGGTTCTCCTTGTCGGCGGAGAGGACGGTCGCGATGACCTGGGTGTCCTTCTTGTAGCCGTCGGGGAACAGCGGACGGAGCGGGCGATCCATCAGGCGCGACGAGAGGATCTCGTAGTCGCGCAGGCGGCCTTCGCGCTTGAAGAAGCCGCCCGGGATCTTGCCGGCGGCGTACGTCTTCTCGACGTACTCGCAAGTGAGGGGGAAGAAGTCGAGGCCGGGGCGCTCCTCGCTCGACACCACGGTGACGAGCACGACGCTCTCTCCGTAGGTGGCGAGCACGGCGCCGTCGGCAAGCTTGGCGAGGCGGCCGGTCTCGAACGTGAGCGGACGGCCACCGATATTGATGGATTCTCTGACGAACATGGGGGTGCAGCGCTCCTTCAGCGCGTTTCGTCGCTGCGTGCGACGCGACGCCGGAGGCGAGCACCGAGTTCTTCAGCCTCGATGCGTACCGCGGACCGTGTGCGCGGCACGAAGCGAAGTTGAAGGCGGAGGCCCGCTTCCGGAAAACCGGTTGAACGGACTTTCGTTCTTACTTACGCAGGTTCAGGGAAGCGACGATCTTCTTGTAGCGGTCCATGCTGGAGCGCTTCAAGTAGTCGAGCAGCTGGCGGCGCTGCGCGACCATGCGCAAGAGGCCACGCCGTGAGTGATGATCCTTCGAGTGCACCTTGAAGTGATCGGTCAGGGCTTCGATGCGCTGGCTCAAGAGGGCGACCTGCACCTCCGGTGAGCCGGTGTCAGTCTCGTGAATGCGGTGACGAGAGACGACAGCCGTTTTAGCGCCGGGTTCGAGAGGCATGTTTCTTGTAATTCCTGGGGTTTGTTGGGGGCGCGAGTATACGCGGGTTCAGGGGTCGGTCAACCGGGGCCGCGACCGCCCCAAAACCGCTAAAAGGGGCCAGGCGAGGTACGCCGCCGGCAGGCCGCGGGCCACGATGCCGGGGACTCCGAGCCCCCTCGCCTCCCGGCCGTCCCGGTCCACGGCGACGACGGCCGCTTCCTTCCCGGCCGGCTGCGCCTCGATGCGAAAGCGGGCGAGCCAGTCGAGCCAGGGCAGCACGAGAGCCACGGCGCGGCCGAGCGGCTTGGCCGCGTTCACGCGCACGGTGCGCTCGCGGAGCTCCGGCGTCACGAACGCCACGTACGCGACGCCCATGAGCCAGCTGAAGAGCTCCACGCGCGCCGACGCCTGAATCATCAAATGGAAGATCACGCCGGCCCAGAGCGCGAACGCACGCAGGCGCGGCACCCAGAGCCCGGCGGCGAGAAAGAGCTCGAGCGAAATCGCTGCCTTGGAGGCGAGACTCGCCGTGAGCGGCGACGTGAGGAAGCTCGCGTACCAGTCGGCGATCGGTGCGCCGTGCTGCCGCGCGTACGCGACGCCCTCTTCGAAGCGCACGAGCATGCTCTGCCCGCCGCGCCAATCCGGATCGAAGAGCTTTCCCCCGCCGGACGAGAGGTAGATGGCCGAGACCTGGAGCTGCAAGAGGCGGCGCGGCAGCGTCGGCGCGATGCGGCTCTCGAGCGGAAGCGCGTGGCGCCGCCCCCGATAAAGGAGGAACGAGCGATCGCTCGGCATGAACGCGCACAGGAAACAGGCGAGCAAGAGGGCGAAGCGATTGTTGTGATACTGGAGCCGGTCGCAGGCGAGCAGATACAAGCCGGTCGTCGCGGCCACGGCGAGTCCCTCGCGCCCAAGCAAGCCGAGGAACGCCAGGAACGCGCCGCCGAGCTCGACCCACAAGAGCAGAACGTAGTTCGCGCGAGACGGCACCCACGACTCGGGGACGAGCGGCAGGTGAAAGACGTCGCCGAAGTAAGTCCAATGCTCGAGCTCGTCGAAGCGCGCCCACACGTTCGTCGCGAGCAGCACGGCGAGCAGCACGCGGATGAGCCCGAGCAGGTAGGCGTCGCGCTCCTCGCGCACCAGGCTGCGGAGGCTGGCTCCGAGCGTGGCGAACATCACCGGCGCTCCGCCTCGAGCCGCACCGTCGTCGGGAAGCGGCCGTTCTTCAGCGTACCGACCGAGGCGACGAGTCCCCGCGTTTCGGTGTCGTCGGGAATGTGCGCGAGCACGTCCGCGAGCGCGTGCTCGAGCCGAAACAGCTGACCTTCGAGGCCGTACTTCGCGTGCACCGGCCTTTCGAGCACGCGCAGCACGGGATCCTTCACGCGGTCGTCCCAGCGAAAGCCATGAACGGCTCCGGTTGCGTCGCGCGCCTGCCAGGCCCCGTTCACGATCGGCACCGGCGCGCGCCGGCCCCGAACCCGACGGAACAGGCGAATGTCGATCTTCGAGGATTGGTTGAACATCTGGAAGCCGAACACGTGGTCCGGACGCCACTGGGCGCTTCCGATCACCCAAGCCATCACGCCGACGTAAGCCAGCGCGAAGACGACGCGCGCGCGGGGGCCGAGATCGAGCAGCGAGCGGCGCGCACGCACGGGCACCTCGACGGGACTCACGCGGGACACCGCTACCACACCGCTCGAGCGGCGACGCCATATCCGAGACGGTCGGGGCTCCGGAACCCGCGCTCGAGCGTCCCTTCGGGGGTGCTGATGAGGTGGGTGCGGTTGAAGTCGCGGCGATAGTCGAGCCACCCCACGACTTCGAGGAGACGTGACAGCCGAAGCTCGAGCGCGGGGCGCAAATCGAGGACGGGGACGGGGGCCTCGCCGGGCGGGAGCGCTTCGACCTCGCCGGGGCCGCGCACGATGAGCGTGCCGCCGACGACCTGCCCTTGGCGATCGACCGCCTGCAGCGTGACCGAGGCGGGCCACAGCACGCCGGCGGACAGGCTCGGCGAGAAACCGGCGGGCAAGAGCAGCCCCGCGCTCGCGAGGATGCCGAGCTCGGGCGCCTGGGCGGCGTCGTGCGGCACGCTTTGCGCGAGAAGGACGCCGGGCGCGTTGCGCATCACGAACGACGGCTCGCGCGCGATGAGCGCGGCCCGCAGATCGAGCACGCCCGTGCGGAGCTCGGCGCTGGCTGCAGCTGCGCGAGCTGGCTCGAGCACGGATTCGCCCGGATGGTCGCTCGACCAGAGTCGTTGAACGAGGTGCGCCGCTTCGAGGCCGAGCGCGAACGCGTGGCGCTTCGGCGGCGGCGTGAGACGATCGAACGGTGAGCCGTCGCTCAGGAACGCGACGGGCGGCCGCGGGCGCTCGAGCCCGACGCCGAACGAGACGCGTAGCGAGACACCGCTCGTCGCGGCGCGGGGGGAGCCGGCCGCGCCCGGCAAGCGGCCGTGCTCGAAGTGGCCGAAGCCGAGCGCGACCGCGACGGGAGCCGCCCAGCGCGAGTCGACGCCCGCGTGCACGCCGTAGCTCGTCTCCGAAACGGAGGGTCCCACCGCTTGAGGCTCGAGAAAGCTCGCTGTTTTGAGCCCCACGTGCGCGCGCGCGAAGCCGAGCGCGAGCTCGACGCGGCCGGCGCGGACCGGGCCCGTTGCGGCGGCGTACGGCGATTCCCAGCGCGGCCCCACGGCGCCGCCCCACGCGAGCGCTTCGAGCTCCCCTACCCGCTCGCGGTCGCCGTTGATGGGAAGGAGGCTCAGCGTGACGGCGTTCTCGCGTCCGTCACGTGCAGCGCCGAAGGACCAGCGCGCCTCGACGAAGCTGCCGAGATCGGCGACGAGGAGCGGCCCCGCGCGCTCACCAAGCGCACCGAGCTCGAGCCCGAGCGCCAAGCCGGCGCGCGTCGTGAGGCGCGGGAGCAAGCCGGGCGCTTCGCCTTCGAGGCGCACCTCGCTGCGATTCTCGCGGCCGGTGTAGCGCGAGGCGAAGCCCTCGAAGAGCCCGTCGTACCCGGCGCGATCGCCGATACCGGGGCCAGGCGACGGGGGCTCGCTGTCGGTGGGAGCGTGAAGCACGTCGTCGTCGCCCCAGATCCACACGAGGCTCGTGCGGAGGCGGGGCGCGGCGTTGGACTCGGCGCCCGCGTGACCGGGCGTGAAGGCGCACGCGAGCGCCACGAGCGGCGCGGCGAAGCGCGGCCTCACGGCGCCTCGAAGCGAATGCGTCCGTCACGGACGGCACCGCGCGTGGCGTCGAGGCACGGGAGCGCTCGGGCGAGCGCCTGCAAGCGCGGGTCCGGCTCGGGAAAGCTGGTTCCGGCGGGGCACGGCGCGCCATGCCGGAGCTCATCGGCGAGCGCCTGGCTCAAGCTGTCGCTCACCAGGCGGAGCGCCATTTCAGGAATCGCTTCGAAGAGCCCGCTCCCGCCCGCGGCGAGGTACGCCGTGGTGGCGACGCGGTAGCCTGCGCCAGGCGCGAGTGGCGCAAAGCAGCGTCCCAGTGCGTCGGAGCCGACGGACGGCGGGCTGCAGATGCCGCCGAGCGCCGCGCAGTCCGCGTCCGTTTTACACGGCACGTCGGTCTCGGTGGCAAAGACGCGCGCGCAGGCGGCGCCCTCGCAGGGACAACGAAAGCGAACGAGCGCGCCCGCGACGTGCACCTGCGTCCGGCAGTCGCGTCCACTCGCCGAGCGCGCGGCGCGCTCGAAGGCGCGAGCGAGCGCCGCACCCGGGACCGCGACCGAGACGAGCGGGTCCTCGAACGGCACCGCGCGCACGAGCCCGTCGCGGTCGAGCAGCCCGGGGGGCAGATCGTGACGCAGCGACGACGCGCCGAGCACCGCCAGGTCGGCCTGAGCGGCTTCGCGCGCGACGTTTGCCGAGAAATTGCCGAGCGGAGAGTCACCGCCCGTCGCCCCCACGCGCTCGAGAGGCCGCGGGACTTCGGCGAGCGGCTCCGCGTCGAGCGCGCCGAGCGGCTCCGGGCGATAGGGCTCGAGCAGCGCCGCGACGTCAGGAGCCTCTGCCGTTTCGTCGCTGACCGGAATGAGCTCGAGTGCGAGGCCGATGACCTCGTGCCCGTCGAGCGGCTCGGCCGTCGCGGGGAGATGCGACGGCTCGTCGTCGAGCGTGAGCCGTACGCGGCCGAACGTCTTCGCGTACGCCCCGCTGTGTATGATCGGAACGCGCCGCGGCGAGCAGGCACGAGAGCGGCCCCACGCGTCCTCAATCCGTGCGGCTCCCCCGCCCCCGCAATCGAGCGCCCACTCCGGCGCGTCGAGCGTGAGGTGCTGGTGCCCGCCGAGCACGACGTCGATCCCGCTCGTTCGCTGCACGAGGTCGCGATCCGCGTCGAGCCCGAGGTGCGTGACGACCACGACCAGATCGACCACCGGCCGCAGCACGTCGAGCGCGCCCTGAACGGCGCCCGCGGCGTCGCGCGCGAGCACCCCGAGCTCGTTCGGCCGCGCCTTGAGAAGGGCGACGCTCGACGTGTTCCCCACGCCGATCACCCCGACGCGCAAGCCGCGCGCGTCGAGCACGACGTACGGCGCGCTCACCCCCAGCAGGCACCCAGCGCCGTCGGGGACGTAGTTTGCGGCGAGCAGCGGAAATCCGGCGAGCTTCTCGTACCGCTCGCACACGAGCGCCGCGCCGCGGTCGAGCTCGTGATTGCCGAGCGCCTGCGCGTCGACGCCGAGCGCGTCGAACCCGAGAAGCTCCGGCTCGCCCCCGAAGCGCTCGAACGTGAGCGACCCTTGAAACACGTCGCCGGAATCGAGGTGGAGCACGCGCTCGGCACGCGCGCGCTCCCCTCGTAAGAGCGTCGCGAGCCGGGCAAACCCGCCCATCTCGCGCACTTCCCCCGCCCGGCCGAGCCCGCGCCGCGCGTCGCTCGAGCCGACCGTCGCTCGATACGGAAACAGCATCGAGTGCGTGTCGGCCGTGTGGAGGAGCACGAGCTCGACCCGGCCGTGCACTCGCGTCCCAGCCGCGGGCGCCCCGCACGCGACGAGCACCGCGCACCAGATCGACGAAGCCGCGAGCCGCACCCTGCTTCGGTCGGCCCGCTCGAGCGCGAGTTGCGCGCGCTCGCACCGCTACGGGGCTAGCCCCTCGACGTGCGCCGCCCGCAGCGGGCGAAGCTCGTCATTCGCTCATGGCTGGCGGAGGCTCAGCGTGAGTCGGGTCCGCCCGGCAAGTCGGGGAAGCGCTCTTCGAGGCAGATGCGTACCTCCGACGCCGTCGCGAGCTCGAGCACGGCGTGGGCGGCGGCCGTCGCCTCCTCGATCGTGATCGATTCAATCGCGGCACGCACGTCGGAGAGCGACGACGCCTCGAGGCTGAGCTCGCGGATGCCCATGCCGAGCAGCAGCACCGCGGCCAGCGGATCGCTCGCCATGGCGCCGCACACGATCACCGGCCGCCGGTATCGCTGGCCGGCGGCCACCACCCCGGCAATCAGCCGCAGGATCGCCGGGTCGAAGAACGACGCCAGGTACGCGAGCTCCGGACTCGAGCGATCGACCGCGAGCGCGTATTGCACGAGATCGTTCGTGCCGATGCTCATGAACTCGGCTGCCGTCGCGAAGCGGTCGGCGAGGATGGCCGCGGCCGGTACCTCGACCATGATGCCGAGCGGCAGCTCCGCCGCGCGCGGGTACCCGAGAGCGTCCACCTCCGCGATCGCGAGGGCGAGCAGCTCTCTCACCTGCGCGAGCTCCCCCATCGACGCGATCATCGGCACCATGATGCGCAACGCCCCGTGCGCCGAAGCGCGCACCATGGCGCGGAGCTGAGCCAGAAATAGGTCCTTCCGCGCCAGCGCGAGCCGCACGGCCCGGAGCCCGAGCGCCGGGTTCATGTCGTTCGGCACCTGCATGCTCGACACGAACTTGTCGCCGCCGATGTCGAAGGTGCGGAGCGTCACCGGCAGCGGCGCCACGGCTTCGAGCACCCGGCGGTAGGTCTCGTATTGCTCTTCCTCGCTCGGCGGGACGAGGCGATTGACGTAGAGGAACTCCGTTCGGTAAAGCCCGATGCCCTGCGCGCCGAGGTCGAGCGCGATCGGCGCCTCGCCCGGCAGCTCGATGTTGCCTTTGAGCTCGATCGACACGCCGCAGCGCGTGCGGATCGGTTGGTCGCGCAGGCTGCGCCGAGCGAGGAGCGCTTCCCGATAGCGTTCACCGCGCGCAACGGCCTCCGCGTGCGCGGTGGGACTCGGCGCAATCGTGACCTGGCCGCGCAAGCCGTCGACGGCGATGACGTCGCCCTCGCCGATGCGCCGCAGGAGCCCCGCGACGCCGACCACCGCCGGGATTTCGAGCGCGCGCGCGAGGATGGCGGTATGGCTCGTGCGCGTCCCCACCTCGGTCACGATGGCGAGCACGCTGTCCTTGCTCAGACCGGCCGTTTCCGCGGGGGAAAGGTCGTGGGCCACGAGCACGCCCGGCGCCCCCGAGCGCGTCAGCACGACGGTCGACTCCTCGCGCCCCGCGAGCGACTCGAGGATGTGCTGTCCGATGAACTGCACGTCGTGGCTGCGCTCGGCGAGGTACGAGTCCCCCGACTCGCTCAGCTGACGCGCCATCTCGTCCACGGTCGCGGTGAGCGCCCACTCGGCGCACAGGCGATCGATGCGCACACGCCGCTCGACCTCGTCGCGCAGCGTCTCGTCCTCGACCATGAGGACGTAGGCTTCGAGGATGGACGACTCCGCACGGCTTCCGCGCGTGCGCTCGGCCGCTGCCTTGAATCTTTCGGCCGCCACCGCTACGGCGGCGTCGAAGCGATCGAGCTCGTCCTCGACGTGATGACTGGCGATGTGCCTTCGAACCGCACCCCCGGTTCGATCGAGCACCTTGGCCGGCCCCACCGCGTAGCCCGGTGAGCCCGCGATGCCGTCCAAGCTGATGTCTTGATGCGCTGCCCCTCCGGACGCTTCGTCCGCTGGTTCGCCCATGCTCATTCACCCTCGCCGAAACGATCGTCGATGAGACGACCGATCTCGGTCACAGCTTCCTGGGCGAGATCGCCCGTGGCTTCGACGTCCAGGAGAGACCCCTTCGAGCCGCAAAGCAAGAGCACACCCATCACGCTCTTGGCGTTGGCGGCCTGCCCGGCCCGGCTGACGACGATTTCGCAGGGGTAGCGTGAAGCGAGCTGGACGAGCTTGGTGGCCGCGCGAGCGTGGAGCCCAAGCTTGTTTTTCACCTCGAATCGGCCCCGGATCGGGGTCATGCGTTCCTACCTCCGCTCGCAATGGGCGGCCCGTGGTCGGGGTCGCCGCCAGGCCCCGTCATGTTGACCCGATCGAGGTCGCGATGCACGAGATCCCCTGAAATTCCCAGTCGTTCGCCGAGTAGCCGGGCGATTTCGCCCGCGATCACCACCGAGCGGTGGCGCCCCCCGGTGCACCCGATGGCCACGGTGAGATAGCTCCGCCCCTCCTTCTCGAAGCGCGGGATGGAGAAGCCGAGCAGCTCCAGGGCGAGCTTGGTGAAAGCTTCCGCGTCCCCGTCCGCCATCACGTAGCTCCGCACGTCGGCGTGGGTGCCGGGGAGCGCGCGGAGCTCGCGCACGAAGTGCGGGTTCTTGAGGAAGCGCACGTCGAGCACGATGTCCGCGTCCACCGGCGTCCCGAACTTGAAACCAAACGAAACGACCCGCGTGCGCAAGCGGAGCTCCCTGCCGCCGCTCGTCCCGAACTGCTGCACCACGAGCCGCCGCAGCTCGTGCACGGAGAGCGCGCTCGTATCGATGACGAGCGTCGCACGCGCCCGGAGGCCCGCGACGAGCTCGCGCTCCCGGTGGAGGCCGTCCATCACGGCAGGCGCCCCCTGCTCACCCACCATGCTGAGCGGGTGCGGACGTCGCGTGCTGCTGTAACGGCGGAGCAGCGCCACGTCCGAGGCCTCGACGAAAACGACCTCCAAGTTGCGCTGCGATTCCCCGCGCAATCCGTCGAGCGCCTCGACCGCACCGTTCAAAAAGCCGCGTCCGCGCACGTCGATGCCGAGACCGATGCGCTCGACCCCGGCCGCGCAGAGCGCTTCGACCGTGCTCCTTAGGACCGGCGTCGGCAGGTTGTCGATGCAGAAGAAGCCGAGATCCTCGAGGGCCGCGAGGGCCGTCGTGCGTCCGGCACCGCTCAAGCCGGTGACGGCAACGACGAGCGGCGGCTGGGTCATGGGGCTGGTCTTTCCTAGCTGCGCCGCGGCGTGACGGGCGGCGGCGCCGAGCTTTCGTTCATCGGCGCCGTTACCGCGCGAAATTGGCTACTCGGCGGGCGGTTGAGCTGGTGGGTCGGCGCCGCGTGCCCGACCTCGAGGCTCTGCTCGAGGCGCTGGACGAGGTCGCGCGCGGGATGGTGCCCGGCTTGGCGCAAGAGCTCGTTGCGCGCCGCAATCTCGATGATCGAGCTCATGTTGCGGCCGGGGCGGACGGGCAGCGTCACCTTGCGGATCGTCACGCCCAAGAGGTCGCGCGTCTCGTCCTCGAGGCCGAGGCGGTCGAATTCCTGCTGCTCCTCCTTGAGCTCCACCACGAGATCGAGCCGTTTTCGCTCGCGGATCGCCGTGACGCCGAACAAGTCCTTGATGTTCAGGATGCCGAGGCCGCGCACCTCGATATGGTACCGGAGGAGCGCCGCGGGCTGGCCGAACACCATCCCCGGCGGCCGGTAGTCGCACTCGATGGCGTCGTCGGCCACGAGCCGGTGCCCCCGCATGACGAGGTCGAGCGCGCATTCGCTCTTGCCGATGCCGCTCTTGCCGAGCAGGAGCACCCCGACCTCGAACACGTCGACGAGCACGCCGTGGATGCGCGTGCGGGGGGCGAGCCGTTCGTCGAGCAGCGCGTGCAGGCGGCCGATCGCGACCGACGAGCGCTCCGTGCACACGAGCAGCGGCGTGTCCGTGCGCTGAGCCGCGGCGATCAACGCGGGCGGCGGCTCGACTCCGCGCGTGACGACCACGCACGAGAGCTCGAGCGACAAGAGCGCGGCCACGGCGCTCGCTTGCTCCGCCGGGCGTAACCCTTCGAGGTAGGAGAGCTCCGTCCCGCCGAGGATCTGCACGCGCGTCGGCACCACGCCGTGCAGGTGCCCGACGAGAGCGAGCCCCGACTTCTGAATGCGCACGTGGTGGACCTTGCGGTCCAGGCCGGCTCCGCCCGCGACGAGGTGCACCTTCAAGCCGAGCGCGGTGTCCTCCAGGAGCTCCCGCACCGAGATGTGCTGAGGAGCTGTGGAGGGGGCGTCGCTCATGGTCGGCTCAGCGCGCGGCGTTCTCGTTCGTTTCGATCAGCTCGAACGCCGCTCTCGGGTTCGCGCTCGCTAAGAGGCGTATGCGCGTCTGCTCGTCGCGCAACAGGCGCGAGATGCGCGCCAGCGTCCGTAAGTGCTCGCCCGTGGCGCGCTTGGGCCCGACGACGCCGAAGACGATTTCGACGGGCTCGCCGTCGATCGCCTCGAACTCGACCCCGCGCGGACAGAGCAGGAGCGCGAGCGCCTGACTGTCCGCGGTGTCGAGCGCGCAGTGCGGAATGGCGACACCGTCGCCGATGCCGGTGCTTTGCAGCTTTTCGCGCTCCAACAAGAGATGCTCGACCGTGTCCACGTCGACGTGAACGGCGGGCGAGAGAAGCTCTGACAAACGGTGAATGGCGTCGGTCTTGGTCTTGACGATCGAGCCGTCGATATCGACGACGATTCGGTCGGCACTCAAGATGTCCGCCAGTCGCATGCGATCGACCTGTCTATCGGTAACGGGTGAAGTCATCGAGCGGTTTTGGTGCGCTTCGCTCCGCCCGCCTTCGTCTTCTTCTTCGGACGCCGCGCAGTGGGCCCGGGTTTAGCGCCCGCCGGGGCCGCCGCAACGAGCGGTTCTGCAATTGTCTTCAAGCTGTCGCCGTCGTGGCGGCGCGCGCGCGCCGTGCCCTTCGACCCGCGGATCTGGCGCTCGAGCTTCGCCATCACCTGATCGATCGAGGCGTACATGTCGTCGGTCACTTCGTGCGCTTCCAAGTGCTCGCTACCACTCGAGATTCTCGCCTCCACCACGTGCTTGCGTCGATCGACGGAGACGGTCACCTTCCCCTCCATGGGGCGGCGGAGAAAGCGTTGCAGCTTCGCGAGCTTACCGGTCGCGTACTTCTTGATCGCGTCGCTTGCGTCCATCTGCCGGAACGTGATGCTGATGTTCATCGGACCTCGGAAGGCAGGGGGGCTCGTCGCCCGTGACGATTAGCCGAAGCATACCCGAACCACCCGATAGAGTGTGAAGAGGCGCCGGCAAAAAGGCCGGTCGGCCTAGGGTCGCTCTGCACGCGATGCTCGATGATGAGCGTCAGGTCGCGTTCCGCGCCAATGCCGGGGGCACGCTTATCGAGCGGCCCCGCCGCCCCAGCGTTCCCGAAACGAGACCGAGCACCGGCGTGCGCGCCACCGAGATGCGCCCGGAGCGGAACGCTAGAAGAGGCGCTTGCGCTTCGAGGAAGCGAGGATGCCGAGCATCTCGCGGTACTTGGCGACGGTCCGGCGCGCGATCTTGATGCCCTCGCTCTTCTCCAGCATCTCGACGATGCCCTGATCGGAGATCGGGTTCGACTTGTCCTCGTCGTCGATGAGCTTCTTGATCGCCTGCTTGACGCTCTCGCTCGCGATGTCCTCGTTCGCGACGCGGCGGATGCTCGAGTTGAAGAAGTACTTGAGCTCGAACAGGCCTTGCGGCGTGTGGACGTATTTGTTGGTGGTGACGCGCGAGATCGTCGACTCGTGCATGCCGACCGCCTCGGCCACGTCGCGCAAGATCATCGGCTTCAGGTGAGCGACGCCCTTCTCGAAGAAGTCGCGCTGCTTCTCGACGATGCACTCCGCGACGCGGATGATGGTCTTCCTGCGCTGCTCGATGGCGCGGATCAACCACTGTGCGTTGCGGAGCTTCTCCCCCACGAACTCCTTCGCGGTCGGATCCTTGAGCAGGCGCTTCGTGAGTGACTCGTTGATGAACAGGCGCTGCATGCCGCGGTCGTTGTCCACGACCACGAAGCTGTCGCCGTCCTTGATCACGTACACGTCGGGCGTGATGCCGATCGTGCGCTCGTCTTGATCGGAGAAGTTGCGCGCGGGGCGGCTCTCGAACGCCTGGATGAGCTTGGCGGCTTCGTACACGTCCTCGAGCGGGATGCGCATCTCGCGCGAGATGGCCTGGTAGTTGTGCTTCTCGAGGTGGTGCAGGTGCTGCTGGATGATCTGCACCTCCGTATCCGTGTCCTCGAAGCCCGCCGCTTTGGCCTGGATCATCAGGCACTCCTTGAGGTCGCGGGCGGCGACGCCGATCGGATCGAAGTTTTGGATCATCTCGAGGACGAGCGGCGCATCGTCGGGGTTCACGCCGGCTTCGTTCGCGAGGTCGTCGACGGTGAGGTCGGGCGTGCGCGTGCCGTCCGGACGCTCCGTCCCGACGAGATCGAGGTAGCCGCGCTCATCCAGGTTGCCGATCACGAGCTCGGCGAATTTTCGCTCCTCATCCGTGAAGTCGCTCATCTGGAGCTGCCAGAGGAGATGATCCTGGAGGCTCCGCGGCTTGGTGAGGTTCTGCTCGATGGGCGGAAGATCGTCGTAACCAGAGCGACCGGGCTGCGTTCCCGTCTGCTGCTGCGTGCGGTTCTCCAGGAACTTCTCCCAGTCGACCTCGCGCGTCGCCTTCTCCGTCTGCTTCATGTCCCCGTCGCCCTCGCGACCCACGTCGGGGATCTCGCGCGGCTCCGGGCGGACGGAGGCAGGCGCTTCGCCGCGCCGGCCTTCCGCCTCGTCTTCGGAAAGGACGGGGTTGTCGTCGAGCTCCTTGCGGATCTCCTCGATGACTTCCAGCCGGGAGAGCTGGAGCAAACGGATCGCCTGCTGCAGCTGCGGCGTCATCACCAGCTGCTGCGTCAGGCGGAGCTGTTGCTTGATTTCCATGCTGCAGAGGCTCTTTCCCTAACCAGGTCGGCCGTGGGCCCCGACTCTAGCTCGACCCAGTGTAACACCCGGTAGCAAGAAGCGCGCCCTTTATCGAAGTGCGGAGAGTTTGGGGTGACGCCGGGGGATTTCGAG
>DASUGE010000519.1:0-19423 GCA_036274215.1 Polyangiaceae bacterium
GGTAGATCCGATTCGCGGTCGGATTTTTCTGCTCGGCGAACAAGCAAACGAAGCGACTCCCGGCGTCGAGCTCGCGTCGCGCGAGCGCCGCCGTCACGGCGGTACCGTAGCCCCGTCCCCGAGCCTCGGGCGGCGTGTAGACGGGCCCGATGGCGCAGCCCGTCGGCGTCTTGCGCGCCCGGCACGCCAGCGAGCGCGGCCCGCCGTCGTCCCAGAGGAGCGCCGTCCCACCGGCGATGTGCCGTGCCGCCATCTCGCGCGCATCCGGACCGCGCGGAAGCTTCACCTCGCGGATGAACGCGTCGAGGTATGCCGTCAAGAGCGCGCGGTCGGTCTCGCCCGCCGTGCGCGCGACGCCCGGCGGCTCCGGAATGTCAGCCACGCGGGTGAGCTCGTAGATGGTCTCGGCGGAGTGGAGCTCGACGCGCCCGCCGAGCTGCGACCGCAAGGCGACGAGCACGTCCCTTCCGTCGTCGCCGGGGCCGCTCGCACCGTCGGGTACCGTGCCGAGCGCGATGAACCAATCGGCGAGGGCTCGTGCTCCGCCCGGCGGTAGCTCCGTCACGACGACGTACTGCGGCGGCGTGCGGACGGCGGCCCCGACGACGGCGCCGTCGTCTTCGAGCGCGAGCCACACGGCGTCGCTCTGGGGCGGGTGGCTCGCCAGGTGTCGCGCCACGATACCGAGGATCAGGTTGTGCTCGACCTCGCGCGCGGCGAGGAACGGCACGACCCGTTGCGCAAACTCCTCGAGACTCAGTCTTCGGATCTCGAGCATGACCGTTCTCTCCTCGCGTCGCGTCAGGGGCCGACGATGGCGTCGATCTCGGCGAGCTCCGGGTCCGAAAATTCCAGGTTCGCGAGCGCTCCCACGGCGTCGTCGATCTGGCTGACGCGGCTCGCGCCGATCAGCGCGGAGGTCATGCCCGGGTGACGCAGCACCCAGGCGAGCGCGAGCTGCGACAGCTTCTGGCCCCGGCGCGCGGCGAGCGCGTCGAGCTTCCGCACTTTCGCGAGCGTGGCTTGTGTCACCTGCTCGGGCCGCAGGAAGCCGTGTGGCTTGGCTGCGCGCGAGTCGTCGGGAATGCCGCCCAAGTACTTGTTGGTGAGCAAGCCTTGCGCGAGCGGCGAAAAGGCGATGCAGCCGACGCCCTCTTGGGCGAGCACGCCCAAGAGCTCCGATTCGATCCAGCGATTGAGCATGCTGTAGCTCGGCTGGTGAATCAGGCAGGGCGTGCCGAGGGTCTTCAGGATGCGCGCAGCTTCGCGCATGAGCGCCGCCGGGTAGTTGGAAACGCCCGCGTACAGCGCTTTGCCGCTCCGAACCACGTGATCGAGCGCTCCGAGTGTCTCCTCGAGCGGCGTCTTCGGGTCGGGCCGGTGATGGTAGAAGACGTCGACGTACTCGAGACCGAGCCGTTTCAGGCTCTGATCGAGGCTCGAGACCAGGTATTTGCGCGAGCCCCATTCGCCGTAGGGGCCATTCCACATGAAGTAGCCGGCCTTGCTCGAGATCACGAGCTCGTCGCGATGGGCCGCGAGGTCGCTCCGGAGGACGCGGCCCATCGTCGCCTCCGCGGAGCCCGCAGGCGGGCCGTAGTTGTTGGCGAGATCGAAATGCGTGATGCCGAGATCGAACGCGCGAAGCAGCATGGTGCGCGCGTTCTCGAAGCTGTCGACGCCGCCGAAGTTGTGCCAGAGGCCGAGCGAGATGACGGGGAGCTCGAGGCCGCTCCGTCCGCTACGGCGGTAGCGCATTCCTTCGTAGCGGTTCTCGGCCGCCGTGTAGCTCATCGTGGCCGAGTATTCCTCGTTCTCGGGCTTGCTCAAAGGCAAAGGCTCTTACTAGAGTCCGTGCCTCGCGCCGGTGAGGTTCCGGCCCGAGTCTTGGAGGATTCATGAGAAGCTCGTCCTTTTACTCGATCGTAGGGCTCGTCCTGTGCGTGGGCGCATCGCTCGCCGGCTGCGGTGGCGACGACGACGATGACAGCGGCGCGCCGCCTCCCGCTCGGACGAGCGGCGAAGGCCAGTCGTGCACGAGCGCGGCGGACTGCTCGTCGAACCTCGTGTGCGTGAACCTCACGTGCGTGAAGTCCGGCAGCGGGTCGGCCGGTGAGCCCGGCAGCGGCGGTACGGGTGGCGGCACGGGCGGCAGCAGCGGCAGCAGCGGTAAGGGCGGCAGCGCCGGCACCGCACCGGGCAAGGGCGGCAGCGCCGGCACCGCGCCGGCACCCGTGCTTGGCGGCGAGGGTGAGAGCTGTACCAAGCGCGCCGACTGCGAGGCGGATCTGCACTGTTACAACCTGCGCTGCACGGCGGGCGACTCCACCGGTGCGGCGGGTGGCGGCGGGATGGGGACGGTCGTCAAGCCCCCGGTCCTCGTGCTCGGCGAGGAGGGCGAGACCTGTGTGCTTCCTTCCGACTGCGCGGCGGGGCTCACCTGCGTTCCCGAAAAGAGCGATCCGCCGCTCGGCGTCGGCGTGTGCGGCGTCCTCGACACGGGCGTCGCCCCGACCGGCAAGTCGTGCACGGGCGAGTGCGCCGAGGCCGCTGACTGCTGCCAGATCCCCGTTGAGCTGCAAGAGGACACGACGAAGTCGTGCGCCGACCTCGCGCAGAAGCTCGACGGTGTCGATTGCGACGATCCCGGCGCGAGCGCGAGCCTCTGCTTCGTCCAGGCGACCTACTGCAACTGCGACAGTACCTGGGCCTGCACGAACAGCATGTGCGTTTACAAGCCCGCCTGCAGCGCGGACGGCCTGACGACCGAGGGTTGCCCGACGTACACCCGCGCAGGACGCTCCTTGTCGAGCACCTGCGTCGACGAGAAGTGCGGTGGTTCCTCGGCGCCCACCGGTTGCGAGGTGGACCTCGATTGCGAGGACGGACCGGTCTCCGATGACCCGTACGACACCTGCAGCCCGGACGAGTGCACTTGCTACAAGTCGACCGGCCAGTGCTTCCGGAAGTGCGACAACGACCTCGACTGCGACTTCGAGTACAGCTGCGACACGAAGAAGTCGCATGTCTGCGTGAAGGATGCCGAATGCACGGACGACCAGTTCTGCCAGCAGCGGCTGAATGACCTCCGCGCCGTGTGCGATGCGGGGACTTGCGCTGTCGGGTGCAAGACCGATCAGGATTGCAACCTGACCTTCGATGGCGGGTTCGAGCTCGTCTGCAACCAGGAGAGCCACGTTTGCGAGGACTTCGGGTGCCGCGATGACTCCGATTGCTGGAGCACCGACATCCGCATGTTCTGCGTCGCGAACCCCGAGCCTGGCTCGGGGAAGACCGTCCAGTCCGCGATCACCGACTGAGTCGGTTTCCGCGAACGAAACGGGAGAAAGCCCGCGGCAGAGGTCGCGGGCTTTCTCTTTTCGAAGGTCTACGCGTCCGCCGCCGCGCCCGGTGCCGGTGCGCGGACGAGCTCGATCACGAGGCGAAAACCACGCCGCAGATCGGCCCGAATCGTCTCCGTCCCGATCTGACGCAGCCAGTGGCGGCTGATCAGGAACAGCCCGAAGAGCCCGCACACGTCCCACACGCCGTCGCGGATGATCGTGCGCACGCCGGAAAGCCGAAGCGCGATGTCGACGAGCCCCATCCCGAACAGCCAGAGCGACCGTACCAGGCGGCGGTCGGGTAGCGCCATCGACTCGAAGAGCGTGCGCATCGACAGCATCCGTAAGCTGAAGAGCAGCGAGAACGGCACCGCCGCCCACCCAATCCGGTCTTCCCACGTGAAGTCGAGCTTGTACTGCGCGTAGAGCAAGACGAGCGAGAAGGCGCCGCCCACGCCGAGCGGCAGCACCCAGCCCGCCGCCGCCGCGACCGTCGCCGCGTGAGGCCCCGCGAGGCCCAAGGCACCGAGCGCCCGTACGATGGGGCCGATGTCGCGCGTGGCGTGAAATCCGTAGATGTACCGGTAATTTTCGAGCACGAAGAGCGGCAGCACGAACCCCGCGAGCAGCAGCGCCCCCGCGGCGAGCGCCGTACGCCGCCGGAAGCGCAGGAAATTGGTCAAAAAGAAGATCGGCGTGAGCTTCAAGCACACGGCGAACACCGCGCTCAAGATCGCCGCGTTCGGGCGCGACCGCGCGAGCATCACGCCGAGCATCAGGAACAGCACGACCGACAGCCCGTTCAAGCTGCCGATCCCCCAGAAGCGGTAGGCGAGGAACACGTTCGTGTAGAGCAGCGGAAACAGGTACCAACGCACGCGGAGCGCGTACGCGAGCATCAACCCCATCAAGAGGAAGTCCGCGGCCACGAGCACGCCGTAGAGCCCGATGCCCAACGCTTCCCCCACGGCGTGAGCGCCGGCGAGTAGGAAGAGCTCGGCAGGCGGGTAGGGCGCCACGCTGCGCTTCGGCCAATACGTCTCGGCGGGCGTCTGCTCCGTGAGACGCCGCGTGTACATGTCGGCCGGGTGGTTGTAGACGGTGCGCGCGCCGTACGCGTCGGAGTAGTAGTCGCAGCCGTAGTCGACGCCGCGGTTGAGAAAGCCGAAATCGTGGTAGCTCGCGGGCACGTAGGAAAGCCGGACCACGACGGCAAAGGCGACGGTGAGGACGAGCAAAAGAGCGCGCACGGCGCGAGAGCGCGCCATGAGCCAGGCGTCGATGCTAGCGAGCCGTTCGCTTTTGGGCCCGGGCGTAGCCATGCGAGGGTCGAGCGCGCCTCTCAGCCGGCGGCGCGCGCTTGGGCCTGGATAATGCGATCCATGAGCGCGTCCGTTGCGCCGTCGACGACGCGCCGCGCGGGCTCCGCGTCGTACCAGGCGAGCGTTTCGCGTGCGCCCTCGGCGTAGGGGATGGTCGCGGCGAACGCCGGGACCACGCGTTTGATCTTCGAGTTGTCGAAGATCATGCTGTGGGTCTTGTCGCCGAGCAGGCTGTCGCCCCAGGCGCGGTCGTAGGAGGCGATCGTGCTCGAGGGGACGTGCACGAGCTTCGCCTCGGCGCCGGCGGCCGTCGCCAGGAGCTCGTGGATCTGGTTCCACGAGAGGAGCTCGTCGCTCGTGATGTGAAACGCCTCGCCGAGGACGTGGGGATTGCCGATCAGGCCGTTCATGCCTTTGGCGAAGTCGTCGTGGTGCGTGAGCACCCAGAGCGAGCTGCCGTCGCCGTGCACGACCACGGGTTTGCCGCGGCGCATGCGGTCGATCACCGTGTACCCGCCGTGCACGGGCAGCGACCGGCAGTCGTAGGTGTGCGACGGTCGCACGATCGTGCAGGGAAATCCGTGGTCGCGGTAGGCGCGCACGAGCAGCTCTTCGCAGGCGATCTTGTCGCGCGAGTATTGCCAGACGGGATTCCGTAGCGGTGTCGACTCCGTGACGGGCAGGCGCGCGGGCGGCGTCTGGTACGCGGACGCGGAGCTGATGAACAGATACTGCGCCGTACGGCCGCTCCAAAAGTCGATGTCCGCCTGGACGTGCGCCGTCGAGAAAGCGATCCAGTCGACGACGGCGTCGAACGTGCGGCGTCCGAGCGCCGCGCCCAACGAGGCCGGATCGCGCGCGTCGCCCTTCACCACTTCGACCCCCTCGGGGATGCTCCGGTCGGATGTGCCGCGCGTGAGAAACGTGAGCTTCACGCCGGGCTCTCGCACGAGGCGATTCGCACAGCCCGAGCTGATGACGCCGGTGCCGCCGATGAACAGGACTCGCATGGCCGGACGATACCACTCAGCGCGACTTCGGACTGAAGCCGGACTCGGGGCGGCCGATTGACGCGCCGCGGGAGGGGGCCGATCCTCGCCAGCATGCGGTTTCTTGGCTCGCCTCGCTCGCGCTTCGGGAGGGCAATCGTGCGGTGGGGCGCTCCGATGCTTGCGCTCGGGGCGCTCGCGTGTGGCGGTGGTGACGACGACGCTCATTCCACCGGCACCTTCACCGCCACCGAGCCACCCGACGACGTCTGCTCGCTGCTCGATACCGCCGACATGGCGACGCTCCTTTCGAGCAACGACGGCGGCATACCCGATCAGGTGCGAGCGGACGCCGACATTTGGCTCAGAACCTGCACTTACACGAGCGCTGCGAACCCTGTCCAACAGGTCGATCTCGTCGTCGAGGGCGCGATCAGCCAGGCGGGAAGCGATCTCATTCACGAGATTGTCGACGCGGGACCGGACGGCGCGCTGATCCAGCACGTCGACGGCGTCGGCGAGACGGCGACATACTGGGCGGACGACGCCGTCAGCACGCTCGGTCTGGTCTCCGCGTGGCACGGCTACGCGGTCGGCGTCACGGCGTACTTCGTCGAGCCTCCGCCGAGCAAAGACAAGCTCGTCCCCTTGGTGGTCAAAGTGATAGGAAAGCTGCCGTGAGCCTCGCGAAGAAGACGACGGGCGTCTCGTAATCGGAGCCTCCGTCTCCCACTCACCGGCATGGCCCGACGCGCGCTCTTGCTTTGGCCCGGTGTTTTTGCGGCGTTCATGCTCTGCGCCGCTTGTTCCTCGGACGACTCCGACTCCGACGGCGGCAAGGCAGGCCACGCGGGCTCGGCCGCGAGCGGCGGCGTGGGCGGCCATATGATCGAGCTCGGCGGCGGCGGCTCGTCGGGCACCGGCGACTCTCCGAGCACGGGGGGCTCGACGGCGGGCGACACGGGCGGCGCGGTGAGCGCAGGCGGCTCGAGCAAGGGCGGCACCACGAGCACCGGGGGCTCGAAGAGCACCGGCGGCTCCGCGAGCACGGGCGGCGCGACGACGGGCGGCGCGAGCGGCGCCGCGGACGACGGCGGAATGACCGGGACCGGCGCGAGCGGAACGCAGCCGCTCGGAGCGATCTGCGCGAATGACGGCAACTGCTCCGACTCCGAAGGCGCCGTCGTCTGCTGTCGGCAGACCTGCACGCTGGCCGAAGCATGCCCGACGAGCACGACCTACCTGCCGTGTGATTCGGCCGCGGATTGCGAGAAATACGGCGGGGGCAAACTGTGCTGCGAGGTGCAAACCTCGTCCGACACGATGCGCTTCTGCACGAAGCAGTCGGCGTGCTCGGGCAAGAGCTTGCCGTAGTCTCGCGCGCACGGCCGCCGCTTTCGAGCGGTCCGTCAGAGGCCGTAGTCGCGCTTCGGCTTCTTGTAGACGGGCCGCGCCCTGGGAGGTGCAGCTTTCTTGACGGACGGCGCGGCCTCGACGGGCAGGCTTTCGAGTGAGATGCCGGTGGGTGTGGTGACCGGCGGCTCCGGCGACGGCTCCGGGGTCACCGTCGGGAGCGCGACGCTCGGAGCGGGCGGAGCCGCCGCCACTTCCTTGCGACCCGAGAGCAACGCGTAGCTCGCGAGCACGGCGACGAGCACGAGCGCGATCGCGACGCCCATGCGCACGCGCGGCGTGAAGAGCAAGAGCAGGCGCTGGCGCACGCGCCGAATCTTGATGTTCAACGTCTGAACGGCGCGGTCGGCTTGTTCGCTGCCGCTGCTCGAGGTGTCCGCCCACGAATCGTGACGCAGGCGCACGGACTGGCCGTCGAGTGAGCGCGCGAGCCAGACCGCTCGCAACGAGTTGCCGCAGGCGTCCTCGGCCACGCCGTGCCCGTAGAGCCAGAACGCGAGCGCCTCGCCGAAGTCGCCCACGCTGGCCCAGCGCCGCTCGCGGGCTTTGCTGAGCCCTTTCTCCACGATGCGCCAGAGCTCCCGATCGCCCGTGCCGTCCTCGAGCGTCGGGGGCGGCTCGTCGTTCAAGATCATCTGCATGAGCGCGTTGTAGTTCTTCGTATAGAACGGCAGACGACCGGTGAGCATCTCGTAGAGCACGACGCTCACGCTCCAGACGTCGGTGCGGTGATCGATGTCGGCGGCGCCGCGCGCTTGCTCCGGGGACATGAACTCCGGGCTGCCGAGCACGTCGCCTACTTGCGTGAGGCGATTGACGCTCGGTTGGTGCTCGAGCTTGGCGATACCGAAGTCGAGGAGCTTCGGCTGGACGCGGCCGAGCGTGTCGCGCGCGAGGAGGACGTTCTCCGGTTTGATGTCGCGATGCACGATGCCGCGCTCGTGCGCGCAGCGCAGGCCGTCGAGCAGCGGCAGGATGAGCTGCAATGCGCGGACGACGTCCAGCTTCTTTTCGCGCGTGAGGAGCGCGCCGAGCGTCTCGCCGTCCACGAGCTCCATCACGAGGAACGGGTCGCCGACCTCCGTCGTCCCGTGGTCGAACACGCGCACGATGGCAGGATGCGCGAGCGTGGCCGTCGCTTGCGCCTCGCGAGCCATGCGCGAGACGGCGTCCCCGTCGGCAAGGCCGCTTCGAATCAGCTTGATGGCCACGTCCACGCCGAGCGTCAGCGCGTGCGCCACCCAAACGACGCCCATGCCCCCCGCGCCGAGCTTGCGCACCAAACGGTACCGACCCGCGATGACGTCGCCGGGTGCGCTCAGCGAAGCTCGATGCCGTGGTGCTTCGGAAGGTTCCTGCGCATCGCTCTCCGAAGGCCGGAACTCGGTCGGTCGCGCTTCTTGGGGGTTCTCGTCCGACATTCCCTGCTCGCCTGGGAGCCTCGCTACGGGATCGCACGTTATTCTAGCTCGCCTACTTCGGCAGGAGAAAGAAGCGCACGAGGTGCCCGATGTAGGTCCCGGGCGGTTTGCCACGATCCCGCGTGCGGCCCGCGTGTTAACTTGACGAATGTTCCGCCTCCTCCCCGTGCTCCTGCTTGCGCTCGCCGCAAGCTGCGCGGGGCGATCAGTACGGCGCGTCGACGGCGATACGAGCGGCTCAGCCGGGACTCCGGGCGACAAGCCGCCGGGCGGTGCGGGAAGCGGCATGGTCGGTGGTGCGACTGGCGCGAGCGGTGGCTCGCCATCCTCCGGCTTGGCACTCGAGGAGCTGCCCGGTGCGCTCGCCGACGCAGTCTGCAGGAACGGCGACGCGTGCGGCACGGACGTGTATTGGCAAGCTTGGCCCGGCGGCTGCGGCGCGCTGCTGACGCCTCTCTTCCGAAACACGACGGCGGCGCAGATCGGGGCCGGGATCTCGGCGGGCACCATCGTGTACGACCCGGTGCGCGTCGCCGCATGCGTCGCGACGATTCGGGACCTGCCTTGCGATGCCGCGTGGCCGCGCGGCTTCGAGTGTCCCGGGGGCGTCGACGGCACCGTACCGAGCGGCGGCTCCTGCTCTTACGATCTCGAGTGCGCCGGCGACGCCTACTGCGCGGACGCGTGCCCCGGCATCTGCGTGCCGCGCGGACGCGTCGGTGACGTCTGCGGTCTCGGAGTGCAGTGCACCGCGGGCACGCACTGCCTCACGAGCCAGCTCGACGGGTCGCGCTGTTCGCCGCTCCATGGGGAAGGCGAGAGCTGCAATGGCATCTGCCGCGGCGCGCTTGCGTGCGAGCTGCACCAGGGCGCACAAAATGTCTGCGTGGCGCGGCGATTCGTGGGACTCGGCGAGCCCTGCGACGCGACCTTCGCCATTTGCGCCGGCGAGCTGGTCTGCGCGGAGGCCCTCGACGCGGAGCCCGGGCAACGTATTTGCTTGCCCAAGGTTGGGTCGGGGGTGGCGTGCCGTTTCGCGACCCCGAGCATGTGTCCTGACGGTGAAGAGTGTTCGCTTCCCGGCGGGACAGCAGCCGAGGGGACCTGCATGCCGACGCCGGGGCCCGGGGACGCGTGCGAGCCGGGGACCTGCCGGATCAGCTTGAACTGCGTGGCGAAACGGTGCCGCGCTCTCTTCGAGAACGGCGAAGCCTGCACCAGCAACGCCCAATGTTGGAGCTATCGCTGCCTGGACGAGGTTTGCGTCGTGCCTGCCTGCAACGAGGGCGAGGAGTTTCCGGACCGCTAATGCGCGCAGCAGTTTGGCCGCGGCCGGCCCAGCGGCCTTGACCGGGCGCCAAGCCCGGGTGTACCCAATCCGCGCCCGCGCTAGTGGGGTCACGCGCGCGGAAATTCAATGGAAACCAGTCCAGTCCTTGCTCCGCGACGCAGTTGGTTCTTGGGCGGCGTGTTCCTGATCACGTCCTCGGTGTTGGTCTTTCAGATCGTCCAAACCCGCGTTCTGTCCGTCATCGCTTGGTATTACCTCGCGTTTTTCGCGATCAGCGTCGCGATGCTGGGGATGACCGCCGGCGCCGTCTGGGTGTACCTGCGACAGGCGCGCCTCCGCCCGGAGGAGCTCGCCCCGACGCTCGCCAAGTACGCGCTCTTGACCGCGATCGCGATGCCCGTGTCGCTGATCGTGCAGCTCTGCCTGATCACCGCGCTCGCGGCGAGCCTCATCACCCTCGCGAGCTGGACGCTGATGATGGCCGCGATGGCCATCCCCTACGTGTTTGCGGGCATCGCCGTCAGCTTGGCGCTGACGCGTAGCCCTTTCCCCGTGAGCCAGGTGTACGGCGTCGACTTGCTCGGGGCGGCGGTCGGCTGTGTCGGCGTCGTCGGTCTGCTCAATCTCCTGACGGGACAGTCGACCATCGTGTTCGCGGGGTTGGTCTCGGCGCTCGCCTCGTGGTGCTTCACCAAGAGCGATACGGCTCCGCGCCAGCAGGCAACGCCCAAAACCGGCTTTTTCCGCCCGTTGCCCGTGATGGTCGGGCTCTTGGTGCTGCTCTTCGTGGACTCCGCCACGTCGTTCGGTCTGCGCCCGCTGATCGTGAAGGACCGCCTCGAGCCTCGCACCCGTGGCGCGCGTTACGAGAAGTGGAACTCCTACTCGCGGATCGTCGCCAATCCGCCGGGCCCGGTCGCGGAGTACATGTGGAGCCCCTCGCCGATCTACAAGCCGCCCGTCCCGGATCCGCCCAAGGTGGGTCTCCACATCGACGGTGCTGCCGGGACCGTGATGCCGCACTACGACGGCACGAAGGAGTCGATCGCGTACCTCAAGTACGACATGGTGAACCTCGCCTACAACCTGCCGGGACTCCACAAGTCGGCGGTGATCGGCGTGGGTGGCGGGCGCGACGTCCTCTCGGCTCACCTGTTCGGCGTGCCGGAGATCGTGGGGGTCGAGCTCAATCCGATCTTCGTCGAGCTTCACACCAAGCACCCGTTTTACAAGGCTTTCTCCGGCCTATCGACGCTCCCAAACCTCAAGCTCCACGTCGACGACGCGCGCAGCTGGTTCGCGAGCTCGAAAGAGCAATTCGATCTGATCCAGATGAGCATGATCGACACCTGGGCCGCGACCGGGGCCGGTGCGTTCAGCTTGAGCGAGAACGGCCTCTACACGCTCGAGGCCTGGAGGACGTTCCTGCGGCGGCTCAGCGACCACGGCGTGTTCACGGTGAGCCGCTGGTACAGCCCCTCCGATCTCAACGAGACCGGCCGCATGATTGCGCTCGCCACGGCGGCCACCCTCGACGCCGGCCACGACGACGCGCGCCCGCACATGCTGGTCGCGCTCTCGCCGATGGTCGCGACGCTGGTGCTCTCCAAGCGTCCGTTCACGCCCGAGCAGCTCAAGGCGCTCGAGGACGAGGTCGCGCGCCTTCGCTTCGACGTGCTGCTCGCCCCGAACGTCGAGCCTGAATCCAAGCTGCTCGCAAGCATCGTGCACTCGCGCTCGATCGACGAGATTAACCGCGTCGCGGCCTCGGCGTACCTCGATATGTCGGTGCCGACCGACAACCGGCCGTTCTTTTTCAACCAACTCCGCTTCTCGGAAATTCCGAGCGCGGCGAAGCGTACGCTGACGCGGAACGACGGCGGGGTCGTGAGCGGCAATCTGTTCGCGTCGATCGTGCTCGGCTTGATCCTCTTGATTTCGGTGGCCGCCGTCGTCGCGACCATCGTGCTCCCGTTGCGCGGTGCCGTGCGTGACGCCCAACCGAAGCTCGTCGCCCTCGGCACGGTCTACTTCTCGCTGATCGGCTTCGGCTTCATGTTCAGCGAGATCTCGTTGCTCCAGTTCTTCAGCGTGTACCTCGGCCATCCCGTCTATTCGCTCGGCGTCTGCTTGTTCAGCCTCATCCTCGCGAGCGGCATCGGCTCCCTGGTTTCGGGTCGCTTCCCACTCGGCACGCCGCGCGCGCTCCTCGTGTGGGGCCTCTGCGTGGGCGGCTACTTGCTGGTTGCAC
Source organism: Polyangiaceae bacterium (assembly GCA_036274215.1). Taxonomy (GTDB): domain Bacteria; phylum Myxococcota_A; class Polyangia; order Polyangiales; family Polyangiaceae; genus PMG-095. The sequence continues at coordinate 12,032 of DASUGE010000519.1, forward strand.
AGCACTCGCTCGCGCGACTCTTCGACGCCACCACGGCCTGGGAGCTCTCGGCGCGGATTGGCGTGGCGCTCGCGATCGTCATGCCCTTGGGCTTTTTGCTCGGGTTCGCGTTTCCGACGGGCATGCGCCTGATCGAAGCCGTGGATCGCAAGCCGACGCCGTGGTTCTGGGGCATCAACGGGGCGACGGGCGTGCTCGCGTCGGTGCTCGCCGTCGTGATCGGGATCGCGTTCGGAATCAACGTGACGATGACCGTCGCCGGAGTCTGCTACCTGAGCTTGATTCCGACGGCGCTCCGTCTGCTCAAAATCAGCAAGGGCCTTCGCGACGCCGCGGTAGCGCCCGACGCCGTTCCCGCGGAGCAGCAGTAAGCCGGCCCGGGGACGCCCTTGCGACGCATCCTCTACCTCAACACGATGGGTGTGATCGGCGGGCAGGAGGTCGTCCTGCTCGACATCGTGCGCGGCCTCGACCCCGCTCGTTACCAAACGGTCGTTGCGTCACTGTTTCACGGTGATCTGACGGACACGCTGCGCGCGGAGGGACGCGCCGCCCACGTTTTGCCGCCGCACCGCCTGAGGCACCCCCTCAAGCTCGGGCGAACGCTCACCGCGCTCGCCATGTTGCTCCGGCGCGAGCGCATCGACCTCATTCATGTGAACGGTGACGCGCTGCTGTTCTACGCGGCGCTCGCCGCCCTTCCGTGGCGACTGCCGTGCGTGTGGCACGTGCACGAGCCGGTGCAGCGGCGCGGTATCGCCTACGTGCGCTTTTTCTACGAAACGCAGCGCTTGATGCGCCCCGCCTGGACCATCTCCAACACCGAAGCCGTGCGCGAGAGCTACATCGCGGCCTACCCGCGGCTCGGTCCCTCCACGGCCATCACGCCGAGCGTCGACGTCGCGAGCTTCACCTCGGGCGCCGACGCGGAACGAGCTCGCCGTCGCTTCGCGCTACCCAGCGGCGCGCCGCTCCTGCTCGTCATCGGGCGGCTGCAGCGCTCGAAGGGACAGCGCGAAGCCATCGAAGCGCTGGTTCAGTGCACGGGACTCCCCGAGCCGCCGCATCTCGTACTGTGCGGGGGCCCGCCGCACGGCACGGACGAAGACTTTCCGGCGGAGCTCCGGGCCCTCGCGCGCGACCTCGGCGTCGAAGCGCGCGTCCATTTCGTGGGCGCCGTCACCGAGAGCGAGAAGCGCGACCTCTTGGCGGCCTGCACGGCGTTCGTCCACCCCGCGCGCCGCGAAGCCTTCGGCATCGTCGTCATCGAAGGCATGGCCGCAGGCAAGCCCGTGATCGTGACCGCAGCGGCCGGCCCGAAGAGCATCGTTCACGACACGGGCGCCGGCGAAATCGTCCCGCCCGAAGACCCGGGCGCCCTCGCCAAAGCCATCACGCGCGTGCTCGGCGACCCGGCGCGCGCGGCGCGCATGGGCGAGCTCGGCCGCAACGTGGCAACGGAGCGTTACGACACGCGCGCCATGGTGCGCCGCATCGAGTCCGTCTACGACGCCGTGCTCGCTCGAGAAAAGTGACTTTCTTTTTCGTCGCTTCATAAATCCGGAGCACGCGCTGCCACTCATGCTTCTCCCCTTGGAGAAGGGTGCTCGGGTATCACTCCGAGGTGTTGCTATCTCCGGATGCTTCATGTATTGGTGAGATATGGTTGGGCTCTCCTCGGCAAAAATCAAAATCGGCAAAAACTCGTTCGTGTTTGGTGTTGGACTTTGCGCGGCCTTGGCCGGCGCCTGTTCGGCAGGTGCCCCGGGTGCGGGCGAGCCGAACAGCACGACCGCACAGCCCATCGTCTACGGAACACCGGCGAACGATCCCGCGCTCGGGGCCGTTGGCGCCATGGTTTACAAGTGGACGAGGTACGGCGTCACCAATCAATTCACCTGCAGCGGCACGCTGATCGCCCCCCAGGTCTTCCTCACGGCCCGCCACTGCATCGAGGAGACGTACGCTTCGTATCTGACTATCCCCGCCTTGAACAACTTCGTCACGTTCGGCGCGAACGCCACCAGGCCCGAGCAGAAGGTGAAGATCAAGGCGTTCATGACCGCGCCGGGCGGGCCTGTCCCCGGCTTGCTCGGCGACGGCGGCCGCGACGTTGCGGTCGTCTACCTCGACCAAGCTCCGAAGGGCATCGTGCCCGCCAAGCTCGGACATTTCGACGCGTCGATGCTTGGGACACAGTTCCGTCTCGCCGGTTACGGATGGACCGAGCACTACACCGTGGGCAGTAAGAACGTCGGACCCGCGACCGCGCGCGCGCTGTCGGGCGACTGGTACCCGCTGCTCTTCAACAACGACTACGCGGCCTTCGACGACTGGTACTGGAACGACGCATCGCTCGCGACGCCGAGCGCCGCCGAGGAGCACGCCTGGTGGTATGACCACCTCTACATGCTCGAGCCCGGGTTCGAGCTCTTGATCGGTGGTCTCGCGGGAGACTCGGTGTCCTGCTACGGCGACTCGGGTGGCCCGATGTTCCGCGGCACCACCGCGCAGGATTTGACTGTGTACGGCGTTTCCTTCGCCGCCGAGGGCTCGTTCGAGACGGTGTGCGCGAAAGGCTCGGGCTACGTGGTGTTGAACGACACCATCCACGCGTTCATTCAGTCAGCTGTCGCCGCAGCGCCCGCCGTCCTCGCACAGAAGTGATCGGCCCGCGCCGAGCGACATAGCCGTGCAGCCATGCTGCGCGGAACTTTTACGCGCCCACTTATTTTGAACGGAAAGTGGGGCCTATCGGGTACTGCTCCAATACAGCTACTCGACAGGCAGGAGGCGGTTCGCAACCGCCTCACTAAGCAAGAAAGTTTAACCATGAAGCTCCGCTTCGGTTCGGTGCGAGCGGTGACGCTCGTCCTTCTGAGCTCCGCCTGTGGCGATCCCTCGAGCTCAACGGGGGGCGACGGCGGGAGCGGCGCCGGAACCGGAGGCGCCGCGATGAACGGCGGGACGTCCGGCACCGGCGACGCTGCTGGCAAGGGTGGCACGTCGACCGCCGGGACTGGCGGCGGGATGACCGCGGGCCGCGGCGGCGCGACCACCGGCGGAGCGACCGGCGCTGGCGGTACGAGTGCGGGCGGCGGACTGAGCTCTGGCGGTGCGGCCGGCAGCGGCGGGGCGAGCTCCGGCGGCACTGGGCTAGTGAGCGGTGCGGGCAGGGGCGGCAGATCTGGCGGCAGCGGAGCCGGTGGCGCCGGCGCGAGCGGCATGTCCGGCAGCTCCGGCACCGGCGCCACTGCAGGGAGTGACGGGAGCGCCGGAGCCGCCACCGTCGACTGCTCGACCCCCATGCCCACCGGCGGCAAGACGTACACGGGCGCCAACGTCAACGGCACAGCCGATGGGCTCAACTACGGGATCTGGACCAACGGCAGCGGAGGCAGCATCACGGTTTTCACCGACGCGCATGCCTTCAGCACCTCATGGGACAACAGCGCCGACTTTTTGGCTCATCTCGGCTTGGATTTCAGAACTGCCAAAAGCTACACGGCCTACGGCACGATTTTGGCGCAGTTCGTCGAGAAGAAATCGGGCAGCGCCGGCAGCTTCTCCTCCATTGGAATCTACGGCTGGACGCACAATCCATGCGTCGAGTGGTACATCAACGAAGACTCGTTCAACGGTCTCTATGGGGGTGGCAGCGTCACCGCCACCATCGACGGCGCGACTTACGCATTGTCGAGCACCACGACGACCGGCACGGACGGCGCCAACGCCTGCGAATCCGGGCACACCGGCAGCTGGACCCAGATCCACAGCACCCGAAAGACCGCGCGCCAATGCGGAACCGTCACGGTGAGCGACCACTTCGCAGCGTGGGAGAAGCAAGGCTGGACGTTGGGAACCCTATCGATGGTTCACATCAACATCGAGGTCGGCGGCGGCACCGGAAGCATCGACTTCCCGGTAGCGAACGTCACGACGACGAGCAACTGAGCGTCCGCGCGCAGCTCGTAGAATAGCTTTTGACGATGTTCGAGGATGCCTTCGAGCGCAAGCGCGCGCCCGATTGCGTCAGGTCTGTTGTCCGGCCGTTTCAAAGCACCACGCGGATTTCGGCGAAGCCGAAGTAGGGGAACAAGCCGTATTCGCTCTTGGTCGTGACGAGCGGCCCAGAGCCCGTGGTCGTGGCCGTCGGTGCCGCCCCGAAGGGCACGTAGGCGCCCAACGTAAGGCGCGTGTTCGGCGCTGCGTCGTAGTAGGCGAGCGCTGACGCGAGCGCGCTCGGGTCGAGCGCGTTCACGAACGCCGACGAGATCACGTGCAGGAGCGGGTGGGCTTCCCAGTCGAGCGCCGCGCCACCGTACAAGCGGCCGAAGACGACCTGCTCGCCGACACGCACGCGCTCGCTCGCGGCGACCGCGAGGTAGTCCTGCTCGCGCTTGGCGCCGAAGCCCTCGTAGTACGCCTCGGGCACGAGCGTGAGGTGCGAAGCAGGGTGGAGGTTCGCGCCCGCGAGCAAACGCGGCACCGCCGCCTTGCGTCCAGCCACGGCGGGTGACGACAGCGAGCTCGGGCCCGTCCAGGTCGCGCTGATCTCCGTGTACAGATCGAGCTTTCGGAGACTCACGAGGGCGCTGTAGCCCGCCACGATGTCGCCGTGCGCGAACGCAAGAAGGCCGCCGAACTCCCCCTTGGAGAAGCCCTGCTTGAGGCTCATGACGAGTGTCGAGCCCTGCGCGTCGAGGGCGACACGGTGCGCGCGCTCGAGGCTTCCTCCCGAGGCGATGAGCGCGAGCGTCGTCTTGGGCGAGAGGCTCACGTCGACGCGCGCGGCGTCGGCCCCCGGCTTGTACTCCGTGTCGACTTCGGTGAGCGAGAAGCTAGCGACGATGTCCCACGGATGAAAAAGCTGACTATGCCCGAGCGTCACCGGCTGGCGGCCGAGCGTTATCGTCACCATACCCGCCGCGTAGGCCGCGTAGAGCCAGTCGGCCTCGGTGCGCAAGGTCAGGTTGCCGCGATCGCTCTCGGCATACAGCGGGAACATGCGGGGCGGCGGGATCCCGCGCCCGAAGTCGAGTGTGCCGAGCGCGGCAAAGGAACGCAGCTCGAGCAGGTTCGTTTGATGCCAGACGAGCCTGACATGGGTCGAACGGTACGAAGCGTAGCTCCGCAGATCCAAAATCCCCGTCGCGGCCGGGCTCTCGTCCGCCGCGGTGAACGGCGGCCTGAGCGTCGCGCCGGCGAACAGGAAATCGAAGTTTCGCGCGATGACGCCCATTTCCGTCGACGTGTCGGCGAGGTCGTCTTCGGCGAGCACGGCGGCGCGCGCCGGGCGTCCCGCGAACAGCGCCGTCAGGCAGAGCGCGGCCGCCGCGGCGCGCAGTGTCGTTCGCCGTTGCAGCGATCCGAGCGCGCGGAGCGGAGCAGTGCGCTCATGCGGCATGCGGCTCGCCTTGCGTATCGCTCGTGACGCGCCCGTCCTCGAGCATGATCACGCGCCGGGCGCGCTCGATGACGCGCGCATCGTGAGATGAAATCAAGAACGTGACTTTGCGCTCCTGATTCAAGCGCCCCATCAAATCGATGAGGTCGAGCGCGGCACGGGAGTCGAGGTTCGCCGTCGGTTCGTCTGCGAGCACGAGGTCGGGCGTGGCGGCGATGGCGCGCGCCACGGCGACGCGTTGCTGCTGCCCGCCGGAGAGCTCGGCGGGACGGCGCTCCTCGAGGCCGGTGAGCCCCACCGCGGCGAGCACCTCGTCCACCCGCCGCCGCCGCTCCGCCGCGCCCACGCCCTGGAGCAGGAGCACGTACTCGGCGTTTTCCCGCGCGCTCAGCACCGGGATCAAGTTGTAGGCCTGAAACACGAAGCCCAGATGCTCGAGCCTGAGCGTGGCGAGCTCGCGTCCCTTCATGCCGCCGAGCTCGCGACCTGAGATCATGACGCGACCGCTCGTCGGACGTTGCAGCGCCCCGACCACGTTGAGCAGCGTCGTCTTGCCCGATCCGGACGGACCAGCGAGCACGCTGAATTCAGCCGGCATGATCTCGAGGTCGACGCTGCGCAACGCAGGCACGTCGATGCGTCCCTGGCGGTAGATCTTCGAAACCTTCTCGAGCTTGACGATGGGACTAGACATGATGCATGGCCTCCACGGGTTCGAGCCGGGTTACGCGCCAGGCGGGGTAGAGCGAGGAGGCGAGCACGACCAGCGCGACACCGGCGGACCAGGCCGCGACCTCCCCGAGCGCGAGCTTGGAGTAGACGCGTCCCGACCAGGCGACGCCCGCGATCTGGATCTCGCCTGTGAAGCGTGTGAGGTCGATACCGTGCGCGGCGACGAGCGCGTGCAAGCCGAGCCCTATGCCGAGCCCGAACGCGATGGAGACGGCCGCGAGCACACAGGCCTCCGCCATGATTTGTCCAAAGAGCCGGCTCTCCGCGGTGCCGAGCGCCAGCATGACGCCGAACTCGCGCGTGCGTTCGCTCACGTTCATGAGCACCGTGTTGAAGATGCCGACGGCGACCACCAAAAAGACGATCGCCATCATCAGGTAGAGCCCGGCATTGTCGAGCTCGAGCGCCTCGAACAGCTCGCGCAACGCCTCTTGCCACGGCAACACGACGAGCTCCGGGCGACCACCGAGACTCGCGCGAACGGCAGCGGTCAGCTCGCGCGTATGGACAAGCTCGGAGAGCAGCGCAATCTCGGTGGCGGCGTCCGGCAGATTCAGGAGTGCGCGGGCATCGTCGATGGGGATCTCGGCGTAGGCCCCGTCGAGGTCTTCCACGCCGGTCCGGAAGATACCGCGGACGATGAACGCGGCGGCGGCAGGTCCGGCGTCGCCCGGCGGCGACACCGTGATCACGACGCGGTCACCGAGCGCGACGGCAAGCTTCTCCGCCAGGCTCTTCCCGAGGTAAACGTCGGCCGGGGCTCGCTCGAACGAGCGCGCCGCGCGCGGCCGCAGGTACGTGCCGAGGACGCGCAGCCGCTCGCCCGAGATGTCGGACGCCTCGAGCTCGCGCGCCGGAACGACGCCCGCAACCACGAGCGGCGCGCTGTGCTCGCCGGCCGCAATGAGCCCGCTCGTGCGTAGCCTCACGGCCACGGTGCGCACGTTCGGTAGCTTCGCGAGCCTGCGAGCGAGCTCATCGGCGCCGTGCACCACGTCGTCGAGCGTTCGTCGCTCGAGGTAGTTCTTGGCCTCCACGAGCACGTGCCCTTCCCCCATGCGAATCCCGAGCTCGGCCATGCGAGCGTGGGTATCGTCGGCGATCCCGACGAACACGAGCAGCATGGCGAGACCGAGCGCCACCGCCGACGCCGTCAATACCGAACGCCGGCGGTGCCGCAGGAACGAACGAACGGCGATCTTCAATGTCATCATCGTCACGTCTCCCGCATGCCGACGGCTGGTTCGAGGCTC
>DASUGE010000520.1:0-7542 GCA_036274215.1 Polyangiaceae bacterium
TTCCCGTTCGAGCGTAAGGTCGACGTGCGCCAGGGCGGCGCCACCACCGTCAAGGTCGAGCTGATGCCGACCCCCGACGAGCGCGCGGCCTATCGCTCGCGCACGCTCACCCAGCGCACCTGGGGTTTTATCGCGACCGGAGCGGGCGCGGCCATCGCGGCCGGCGGGCTCACCTACGTGATCATCAACAAAGGCCAGCAGAGCGACAAGGAGGACGCGTTCAACGCGGAGCTCGCGCGCAACGGCACGGGCGGCGAATGCGACCCGGCGACGCAGCGCCCCGTCGATTGCGAGGAATCGCTCGATATCGCGCTGAACGAGCTGAAAGACGCGCGCGCTCTCGAGAAGTACGGCTGGATTACGGCCGGGGTAGGCGCGGCGTCGCTCGCGACGGGCATCGTGCTTCTGCTCATCAACGACGACCCCAATCGCTACGAGCCGAAGCCGGAGAGCGACGTGTTCGGGAGCCTGAAGCTCCGGCCGTTGGTCGCTCCCGACGGCCGTGGCGCGGCGTTCGTTCTGAGCGGAACGCTCTGGTAACGCGGCGTTCGTTCCTAGCTGAACGGACTCAACATCACTCGCTTGCTGCGAGGGAGGCGCTCTGTTAGGCGGGTGGGTTGGAGGCTCCTTACATGGCGCGACTCAACGTGCAACGACTCTCGCTTGGTATGTCCCTGGTAGGGTGGGCAGTGCTCGCCGCGGTGGCCTGTAGCAGCAGCGCATCCGAAGAGAAGAAAGCGGCGGGAGTCAGCCAAGCCTGCACATTGAACTCGGACTGCTCCAATCCCTTCGTGTGCGCCTTCCAGCGCTGCCATCAGCAGTGTACCGAGACTCGCGACTGCGACGACGGCCAGCGCTGCGTGAAACAGGCCACCAAGGGCGGTGGCGAGGGCGGCGGCTCCGGCGGCGCCTTGGTCGGGGTGTGCCAACTCGCCGTGGAAAAGACCTGCGCCACGGGCGCCGTGAAGTGCGCGACCGGCCAGCAATGCGCCGAGGACAAGCAGTGCCACGACGTGTGCGAGAGCAACGACGAGTGCTTCGACCGGCAGACGTGCACGCCGAACGGCTCGTGCGCCGACATGGGCGAAACCGACTCGAGCGGCAACATCAAACCGGGCGTCACGAGCGGCAGCGGCGGAACCGGCGGCACCGGCATGGGCAACGCCGGCGAGAACGGCCAGACCATGGGCCTCGGCGGCGACAACGGCGGCAACGTCGTGAACGAGTGCCCTGACACCAAGGGTGACAACCCGGTCATGCACGACAACGGGTACCTCATGGATGACGAGAGCTGGAGCGGCCTGCACCGGATTACCGGCACGCTCTACCTGGAGTCGACGCTCGAGCTCAAGCCCTGCACGGTCGTCCAACTCGACCAGAGCGCCAGCATCTACCTCAGCACGGGCGGCGCGATTCACGCGCTCGGCGCGGTGGGCAACCCCGTCGTCTTCACGTCGTCGAAGTCGCCACCGGCGGCGGGCGACTGGGGCGGCATCTACATCCAGGACGCCGCGGCCAACGACTCGACCTTCGAGAACGTGATCATCGAGTACGGCGGCGGCAACGGCGGATACCAGAGCCCGCTCCGGATCAGCAACGGCGGCAGGGCCTCTCTCCTCAACGTGCTCGTGCGCCACACGGACGCCGATTCCCCGGCGATTCAGCTCGACTCCGGCGCGGAGATCACGAAGTTCGTCGGCGTGAGCACGGAGGACAGCAAGCTCGGACTAAAGGTGGCCGCCAACACCATCGGCTCGCTCGACTCCTTCACGAGCGACGCGGCCGAGATCAGCGTGCAGTCGGAGACGCTCACCGACGACGCCACGTGGAAGGACTTCGGACTCCCGTACGGGATGAGCACCTACTTCAGCGTGCACTCGGTGCTCACGCTCTCGCCCGGCGTCACGCTCAAGATGCCGGCGAACGCAACGATCAGCGTCACGAACGAGGGCTCGTTGCAGTCGATCGGCACGAAGGAAAAGCCCGTAACCTTCACGTCGGCCAAGAAGTCACCCGACGCCGGGGACTGGCAATACATCCAGTTCGACGCCACGTCGTCCAACGACTCCGTGCTCGAGAACACCGTCGTCGAATACGGCGGTGGCTACATGATCTACGTCCAGAACGGCGCGTCGCTCGGCATCACCGACAGCACCTTCCAGCATTCGGACGACGACGGCGGCTGCGCCGTCAATTGGGTCTCGGACTCGCGCATCACCGATTTCAGCGGCAACACCTTCGTCGATACCCCCTGTCCGATCTCCATCGCGGCCTCCCAGGTGGGAGAGCTCGGGGACTTCACCGCGGACGCCGACTCGGGTGACGTGAGCGTGCAGGGGGGAGAGACGCTGAAGAAGCCCATCACGTGGAGCGACCACGGGTCGGCCTACCGCCTGACGGCCTACCTGTACGTGCAGACGGCCTTCACGATCGACGAGGGCGTGACCATCAAGATGCCCACGAGCGGGTCGTTCTACGTGTCGGGCGGCGGCTCGATGAAGGTAAACGGCACGTCGGACAACCCCGTCACGTTCCGCAGCTTCATCGACGACGCCAACGACGGCGATTGGCAGTACATCCAAATCGCCGGCGACGCCGCGCAGAGCAGCAAGTTCACCTACGCGGTGATCAAGGACTCGGCGAAGGGCTTCTACGTGTCGGACAACAAGTTGGTGCTCGACCACGTCACCTTCGAGAACAACACCTGCGACCTCTATCAGGACACGACCTCCGAGGTCACGCTCACGAGCACCGATCCCACCCTCTGCAACTGACGAGCGCGTCCGCGCTACTTTCCCCGGCGCCGACAGGCAAGACGGAGCACGCCGGCGAGCAGCATGAAGAGCTCGCCGGTGCCGCCGGCGTCGCCTGAAGGAGCCACTCCACAGCCCCGATGCGGGACGGGCGGGCTCGTCGCGCTCGGTGCTGCGGGGGCCGTCGCGGCGGAGGGCACCGGCGTCACGTGCTCGCGGAGACCGAGCTCCGGGAGCGGCCGAACGAGGACGCTCTCGAGCACGCCGCGAGACGCGCGCGTCGTGCCGAGGTCCAGAGCGAGGGGCACGGCCCGCGACTGACGAGCTTCCGATGCCCAGCGCTTGCCCCACGCGCCGCGTCGTGGGCTCGAGCAAGCGACGCCGCGCGACCACGGGTAGAGCGCCACGAAGCGCATCTGCAGCTTGTTCGCAGCGCCCGCGGTAGTGTCCGTGCGAAGCGTGCCGGCGCGGCCCTCGGGAATGCCGACGCCACCGGCGACGGGCGGCGCCGGCACGAGCGTGAGGTCACGCGGCGGCGTGGCGTCCGTGCGCGCTTGGTGGAGCCGAGTGAGCACGTAGGACTGGCGCGCCGAAAGCGCCGAGCGCCGGGCAATTTCCCTGCGATCGGCGAGATGCTCGCGGAGCTTCGCCGGTCGGTCCTTGGGCATCTGCTCCGCGAGCTCTCGCTCGAAACGCTGAGCCTCACGCTCCGGCTCGGGCCCCGGGTCCGGGGCGCGCTCGGCGGCGGTCGTGGTGCGCTCCTCCAGCACGTCACCACCGAGCGTCATGAGCTCGTCCACACCGAGGGGCACATCGGGGCACGGCTCGCCGCAGCCGCTCGTCGGCCACGCGTACTCCAGCGCGAACGCGCCCGGGCTTCGCTCGAGCGCTGCACCCAAGAGGCCGGTGTAGAGGCCCGACAGCTGCTCGGCCGCGCGCGGCTCGACGACGACGTTCGTCGGCACGACGACGTTCGGCGCATCACGAACCGTGTAGCGCGAGCTGCGGTCGAAGACGTACACGAAGAGCTCTTCGTTCGCACCGGACGACGCGAGCGACTCGCGCAGGGTGGCGAGCGGCTTCTGCGACCAGTAGCGGATGCCGCCGAGCCGGATGCGATCGCCCGTCGCGAGCTCGACGTGCGAGAGCGACACCTCGGCGAGGAGCAGCCGCTCGCCGGCGTCGAAGCTCGGCTGGAGTCGCTCGAGCACGCCTGGATCCGCCGCGTAGCCGCGCCGCGTGAGCTCGGACGCGAGCCGTTCCGGTGTTCGAGCGTCGAGGATTGCGTAGGTGAACTCGCTCTCCTTCTCCTTGAACACGGGGGCGACCGGCTTACTGATGACGTTCGAGACGGCATAGCGACGATCGGTGGGGGGCACGCCGTCGGGCGTCAAAAAGCCGCGCCCCGTCGCCTTGATGTGCTCGTCCCAAGCCTGCTCGACGGGTCCGTCGTCGCACGGGTCCTGCTCGTAGAAGGCATGCAGGCGTGGTGCCGTCAGCGCTTCGACGCGAGCGATCGTGCTCCGGCGGACCGTGCGCAGCCGAGCCGGCGTCACGTCGGCCGGCACCGGAACGAGCAGCGCGAACGGCCGTAGCGGCGCCTCGAGCTCGGCCATCAGCGTCACGACCGAGTAGCCGCCGTGTCGAACCAAGACGATGCTCGTCGAGCGCACCGCGCGGCGACCGGCCTCTTTCCCGAGCACGAGGCCGGGAAACGCGCCGCACTCGGCAGCCGGAGCGGCGATCGCCAGCGCCAGCATGGCAGCGACGCAGACGGGCCTTGCGCGCATGCGGAGAGGCTAGCAAGACCAGGTGGCCGGCGGGTCCCGGTTTCCGGATTTCGATCCGGAACTCAGGACGGGTCTGCTCGTCTACGTAAAGGCGTTTCCGTCGCGACCCGAGTTTTGCGGCCACGAGCGCGGCCGGCGAGGGCATTGGCGCAACCCTTGCACCACGGCACGACACCATTGCCATGACCTTCGTCACCGACCCGAGCGCGAACGGGACGCTCGCCTCGACCGAGCACGCTGCCCCGCGCCGGCGCGCCACGACCGGCGCCGTACGGCGAGCGGCGCATGTGCATCCCGTGCGTCGCTGCAACGCGACGCGACGTGCTCGCGCGACGCGGCCCCCTGCCCTGTCGTCGATGCTCGCCGCTCGCCAACACCGGAGTGCCGAGCTGCTGACGCTCGTCGCCGCGCATTTGACGTCCCCGAACGTTTTACTTCGCCGCTCACCATGCTTCGGCACTGCCCGAGCCGTTACCGTCAGCCGGTAACTTCTCCTTTTTTGCGCGATGCGTCTTGCGTATAGTCAGCGGCGGGGCCCTGGTCGATTTGCCGAGAGAGCGGGCAAGCGGGCAGCCACGATGCGAAAGAAGCCAACCAAGGAGGTTTTGAGGAGCTCGCTCGGCGCACTCTTCGAAGCGCTCTCGAACCCCATCCTCGTGCTGGATACGTCGTGGGCGATCCAATTCGCGAATCAGGCCGCGCTCGACCTCTTCGAGTACAGCCATGCCGAGCTCGAGTCTTCTCACATCGAGGCGCTCATCCCGGAGCAGCTCCGCCCGCGCTATAGCTCGCTCCGCGAAGACGCGACCGGCGGCCCGAGCGGCCTCGTCCTGAGCGGCGAGCGCGTGGTTCGGAGCAAGAACGGCCGCGAAATTCCGATCCAGCTCGCCGTGACCCGTCTGATGCTGGACGGCACGGAGTTTCGCGTCGCCTCTTCCTTCGATCTCAGCGCGCAGAAGGAGGCCGAGGCGGAAACGATCGAGCGGCTTTACTCGATCGTGGAGCACTCGGAGGTCGGGGTCTTCTTGGTCCAGGTGACGGAAGACGGCGACTACGTCTACGAATCCTTCAATCCCGTTACCGAGCGACTCACCGGGCTCAAGCGCGAGCAGGCACGCGGGCGACGCCCCGATCAGGTCGTGCCGGAGGCCGAGGCGGCGCGGATCCTGGGGCAATACCGGCGCGCGGCCGCAGGCGCGACACCGCTTACTTACGAGGAGTCCGCCGAGACGCAAGCCGGCCCGCGCGTGTTTCGCACGACGCTCGTGCCGATCCGAAACAGGGCGGGCCGCGTGCAGCGCCTGATCGGTCTGTCCCACGACATCACCGAGCAAAAGAGGACCGAAGCGGCGCTCGCAGCCACTCAACAGAGTCTCATCGAATCGGAGGGCAAGGCGAGCGCGGTATTTCGCGCAAGCCCGCACCCGATCGCGATGACCGATCTCGAAAGCGGGCGCTTGCTCGAGATCAACGACGCATTCGAGCGCACGTTCGGCCATCCGCGCAAGGAGGCGATCGGCAAGACCACACTGGAGCTCGGACTGTGGGGCGGAGAGCACCGCACGAAAATGCTCGAGATGCTGCAGAACCAGGGGTCATTCCGCGATCTCTTGGTCGGAGGGACCCGGCGCGACGGCACGCAGCTGTCGCTCGTCTTGAGCGGTGAGATCATCGAGCTCGCGGACTCACGCTGTCTGGTCACCTGGGGCCACGACGTGACCGAATACCAAGCCGCCAAGCGGAAGCTCCAGCAGTCGGAGGAACGTTTTGCCCGCGCCTTCGGCTCGAGCCCCGACGCGCTCACGATCGTCGACGTGAAGAGCGGGCGCATGCTCGAGGTGAACGATGGATTCGAGCGGCTGTTCGGGCACGCGCGCGCCGCGGTCGCCGGCCATTCGGCCTTCGAAGTCGGGCTGTGGGCGGATCCCGACCAGCGAGAGCGAGCGCGTGCGCTGCTCTTCGAGCAGGGTACGCTTCGCGACTTCTCCATCGTCGCGCGACGCGCCGACGGGGAGCTCCGCGACTGCCTGATGTCCGCGGAGATCGTGGGCCTGAGCGAAGGTCGCGCCGTCGTGGCGAACATCCGCGACGTCACGGAGAAGCTCCGCGTCGAGCGCGCGAAGGCCGAGCTCGAGGCGCAGCTCCGGCAGGCGCAGAAGATGGACGCACTCGGAACGCTCGCGGGCGGCATCGCCCACGACTTCAACAACATCCTGGGCGCCATCATGGCCTACGCCGAGCTCATCAAGATGGACGTGCTCTTGCCGCAGCAGGTCGAAAGCTACGTGATCGAGCTGCGCCGCGCCGGCGAGCGCGCGAAGGATCTGGTGCAGCAGATCCTCACCTTCAGCCGCCGCCAGCCGCAGCAGCGCCGCGCGGTCCGTGTGAACGTCGCCGTGCGCGACGCGCTGAACCTGTTGCGCTCGACGTTGCCCTCCACCATCCGCATCGAGGTGCACATCGCCGAAGACACGCCGCTCGTCCTGGCCGACATCACGCAGATCCATCAGGTGATGACCAACCTCGGCACCAACGCCGCCCACGCCATGAAGCGTTCGGCGGGGACGCTGTTCGTCTCGCTCGACGCGGTCACGATCGACGAAGCAAAAGCCGAGACGGACTCGCAGCTCCACGCTCGGCGCTACGCCCGAATCACCGTCAAAGACGACGGCGAAGGCATGGACGCCGACACCGTCAAACGCATGTTCGAGCCGTTCTTCACCACCAAGCCGCCCGGCGAAGGAACGGGATTGGGATTGGCGGTCGTTCACGGTATCGTTCGTGATCACGAGGGCGCCATCACCGTCGACAGCGAGCCCGGGCACGGCACGACCGTCACCGTTTATCTGCCGGAGCACGAAGCGGCTCTCGCCGAGGAGGTACTGCCGAAGACGGAGCTTCGCCGCGCGAGCGGCCAGCGCGTGCTGTTCATCGACGACGAGGCCGTGCTCTGCCGCTCGGTATCGAGCCTGCTCGAGCGCCTCGGCTACGAGGTCACG
>DASUGE010000521.1:0-6469 GCA_036274215.1 Polyangiaceae bacterium
CGAGCGACGCCACGATCAGGGCGACGTTGGTCGTCGAGAGCCCGAGCACGGCTGCAGTCAGGAAGAACCGCGAGCTCGTGCGGGCCGCGCTCCACCAGCGCCGTGCGGTGACCTTGTAGAGCATCATCGAGCACAGCACGCCGAGCACGCCGCTCCCTGCGACCGTCAGGCCGAGCGCGGTGCGGAGCGTCGCGAGGAGCGACGCCGGCGGCGCCGGCAAGCCGAAGCGCTGCGTCAGCGGCTCGACCCAATAGAGCGAAGCGTAGGCCACCGCGCTGCCGGCGAAGAGACCGAAGGCCGCGCATTCGCGGCTCATCCACGAGGTGCGGATGCCGAGCACCGCGCGAAACGCATACTTTGGGCGGCCCAGGTGAAAGACGCTCGCCCCGAGCGCGAGCAGGCCCATCACGAGCGCGAGCAGCGACTGGTAAGGCCGCGCCACGCCGAGCGTCGCGTAGCCGCCCAGCTTGCCGAGCACGAGATCGGCGACGAACGCGCCGACCGAGAGCTGGGTGAGCACGAGCAGGAAGACGAGCGGCGTGTGGCGGTGCGCACTTCGCACCCGGTGAAAGTCGGCCGGGAGCACGTTGCGCGGCAGCGGGCGGCGGCTCTTGTACGTGGTGGTGGGCACCGTGATGGTCGGGGACGGAGCGCCGGGCAAAAAAGCCTCCCCGGCGGCGTCCTCGAGCACGCGCTTCGTCTCGACGATGCGAATCGAGATCGCTTCGTTCGGACAGGCTTGCACGCAGGCGGGCGGCTCGCCCTCGGCCAGGCGATCGCTGCACATGTCGCACTTGCGGACGATGCCGCGCTTCTTGCTGTACTGCGGCACCTCGTACGGGCACGTGAGCGTGCAGTACTGGCAACCGATGCACTGGTCGTCGAGGTGCTTGACGATGCCGGTGACGGGATCCTTTTCGTAGGCCCCGACCGGGCAGCCCTTCATGCAGGCCGGATCGACGCAGTGATGGCAGGCGGTCGTCACGGTCTGTTGCACGGGTGCTTCCGGCGTGCCGCCGTGCAAGAGCCCCACGCTGCGCCAGGTCTCGCCCTCGTCGTCGTCGAGGCCGTTCAGGCGATGGCACGCCGTGACACAGGCCTTGCAGCCGCTGCACGCGTCGAGATCGACCTGGAAGGCGAGCTGCTGCCCGGGGCCCGGCTTTTCGAGCGGCAAGAGGTCGCGGTAGTAGCGTGCGTCGGGGGCGAGCGCGTCGGCCTCGTGCCGTTGCGAGAAGCGCTCGACGGCCGTCAGCCGTTGCTGCTCGCGCAGGTAATGCTGCACGAGCGGCAGGCGCACGGGCTCGCGTTTTTTCGACGCGGGCTTGGGGAGAACGAGCGAAGCGTCAACCATGGATCATTCAGCGGCGATCGGAGACGAGCCGAGGGCCACGGCGGCCTCGGCTGGCGTTACTTCGGGGCGAGCAGCCGCCTCGTCTTCGCTCTTGAAGCGCACCGTGTAGACGAGGCCCGAGGCGGCGAGCACGGCGATGCCGAGCACGAGGAACGCCGACTCCGGAGGGAAACCGTCCGAACGGAACAGGAACCCGGCGAGCACGGCGCCGACGTTGCCACCAGCCCCGACGATGCCCGCGACGGCGCCCACGGCGTCCCGCTTCACGAAGGGCGTCACGGCATAGGTCGCGCCCGCCGACATGTGCACGAAGAGACCGAACAGCACGAGCGTGACGACGGCGAGCGGCAGGTAGCTCATCTGCGAGAACACGACGAGGAGCAGGCCCTCCGCGCCGAGCACCGTGGCGAGCGTGACCACGCGGCCGCGCAGCCCGAAGCGCGAGCCCACGCGATCTCCGGTGATCCCGCCGAGGGCGCGGGCGAAGATGGCGAGCAACCCGAACGAGCCGGCGACGAGGCCCGCCGCCTCGAGACCGAGGCCGAACTTGTCGTGGAAGTAGAGCGCGGCGACGTTGTGCACGGTGAGCTCGACGCCGAAGCACGCGCCGTACGCGAGCCCGAGCACCCAGGTGCGCGGATCGGAGAACGCCTTGAAAAAGGCTCCCGACGCCTGCTTCGCCGGAACGGCACCCGCGCGGTTACCCGTCGGACCGTCCACGGTGAGGGTGAGGTATGCGACCGCCGCGAGCAGCATGAGGACGCCGGGGACGATCATCGCCGCGCGCCACGCGCTCGACTGCGGGAGCCCGAGCGAGACGAAGCCGGCCATGACGAGCGGCATCACCATCTGCGTGACGCCGCCGCCGAGGTTGCCCCAGCCGGCCGCCGTGGCATTCGCCGTACCGACCACGTTCGGCGCGAACATCGCGCAGGTGTGATACTGCGTGACGACGAACGAAGCGCCCACGGCGCCGATCGCGAGGCGGAAGATCAGGAACGACGTGTAGTCGTGCGCGAGACCAATGCCCATGACGGGCAGCGCACCGAGCGCGAGCAGTCCCGCGTAGACGCGCCGCGGACCGAACCGGTCGCACAGCCAGCCCACGAACAGCCGAGCAAGCACCGTCACGGCGACGGAGGCGATCACGATGTTGCCGATCTGGGCCTTGCTGAGCTGGAACTCGCTACGGATCACCGGCATGAGCGGGGCGACGCCGAACCAGCCGAAAAAGCACAGGAAGAACGCGACCCACGAGACGTGGAACGCGCGCATCGCGGGCGTCCCGAAGCTGAACAGTTGGATGCGCTCGGCCTTCATGTCACTCGGCTCCAGGTTGGCAAGAAAGCTCGCTGATCTTGATGGGGACGAGCTTGTCGACGTCGCGCGGGCTCGGTAGCTCGACGAGCACGAAGCCGTCCTCGATACGCACCGGGAAGGTGCGGATCTTGAGGGGGTCTCCGCTCAGGCACTCGCCGTTCTTGAGCGAGAACGTTTTCTTGTGTTGCGGGCAGGCGACCTTCGGCGTGCCCTTCTGATCGCCGAGCAGGCCGCGCGCCAGCACCATCTCCCGCATGTGTGGACACATGTTCTGGGTCGCGTACCACTCGCCGCGTGAGCTGAAGTTGTAGACGGCGATCTGAGCGTTGCCGTGGCGAACCGCCATGCCACTGTCGAGCGGAAAGTCCTCGACCCGGCCGACGTTCACCCAGCTCGTCTGGATCAGCGGCAGGTGCTTACGATCGCGGACGCTCTCCGGACGATCCTTCACCCAGTCGCGCGGGCGCGTCTGACCGCGCTCGGCCATCCATTCGACGCTGTCGTCCGCCTCGGGCGTGTTGGCGAAGTGGCGGAATTTGGCGCGTTTCTTCGGGTCACGCACGACCTCCGCCCACTCGCACTTGTAGCTTTCGACCAAAAACTGCATCTGCTTCTCGAGCTCGGCGCAGATGCCGAGGCGGTCTTCGATGATCACCTCGCGCAGGTAGTCGATGCCCCCCTCGAGCTTCTCGAGCCAAGGGGCCGTCCGCGTCAGGCGGTCGGCGGTCGTGATGTAGTACATGAGGAAGCGGTCGATGTATTTGATCGCCGTCTCCTTATCGAGGTCGGCGGCGAGCAGGAGCGCGTGCTTCGGCTTCATGCCGCCGTTGCCGCACACGTAGAGGTTCCAGCCCTTCTCGGTCGCGATGAGTCCGAAGTCTTTGCCCTGAGCCTCGGCGCATTCACGGACGCAACCGCTCACGGCGCTCTTCAGCTTGTGCGGGGCGCGCAGGCCCTTGTAACGATTCTCGACTTCGATCGCGAACTTGACCGAGTCCTGCACGCCGAAGCGGCACCAGGTCGTCCCGACGCAGCTCTTCACCGTGCGCAGGGCCTTGCCGTAGGCGTGGCCGCTCTCGAAGCCCGCAGCGACGAGCTCCTCCCAGATCTCCGGCAGCTGCTCGACGCGTGCGCCGAACAGGTCGATGCGCTGGCCACCCGTGATCTTCGTGTAAAGGCCGTATTTTTTCCCGACCTGTCCGAGCACGATCAGCTTCTCGGGCGTGATTTCGCCGCCCGGGATGCGCGGGACGATCGAGTAGAGCCCGCCGCGCTGCAGGTTCGCGAGGAAGCGGTCGTTCGAGTCCTGTAGGCTCGCGTGCTCGCCCGCGAGGATCATGTCGTTGTGCAGGCTCGCGAGGATGGAGGCGACCGCCGGCTTGCAGATCTCGCAGCCGCTGCCCGAGCCGTGCGACGCGATGAGCTCGCTGAACGTGCGGAAGCCCTTCACCTTGACGATCTGGAAGAGCTCCTGCCTCGAGAACGCGAAGTGCTCGCAGAGCTGCTCGCGCACGACTTGACCGGCCGCGCGCTGCTCGGCCTTGAGGATGTCGGTGACGAGCGGCAGGCAGCCGCCGCAGCCCGTGCCGGCCCGCGTCTTGGCCTTGAGCTCGCCGAGCGTGGAGCACTCCCCACGCCGGATGGCGTGGCAGATGTCGCGCTTGGTGACGTTGTTGCAGGAGCAGACCTGAGCGGACTCACCGAGCCCGGCCGCCGCCGACTGGCCGCCCTCGCGAGCGCCGAAAATCAGCTCTTCCGGCGCATCCGGCAGCTGCGAGCCGCTGCGCATGACCTGCGTGAGCTTCGCGTAGTCGGACGCGTCGCCGACCAGGATGCCGCCGACGAGCTTCGTGCGATCTTCGGAGATGACGAGCTTCTTGTAGACGCCCTTGACGAGGTCTTCGTAGAGGATGCTCGCGGCGCCCGTAGTGTCGGCGAACGGGTCGCCGAAGCTCGCGACATCGACGCCGAGCAGCTTGAGCTTCGCGGAGAGGTCGGCACCCTCGAAGCGCGCGCTGTTGTCGCCCGTGAGGATGCGGGCGAGGACGCTCGCCATCTCGTAACCGGGAGCGACCAGGCCGTAGAGCAGGTTGTTGTGGAGGGCGCACTCGCCGATCGCGCGCACGGAGGCGTCGCTCGTGCGGAGCTGGTCGTCGATCACGACGCCGCCTCGGTCGCCGACGATGATGCCGGCTTCGCGAGCCAGCTCGTCGCGGGGCCGGATGCCGGCCGCGACGATCAGCATGTCGGCTTCGATCGGGTCGCCTTCGCTGAACTCGAGGCCCTCGACGCGATCGCCGCCGAGCACGCGCTGCGCGGCGACGTTCAGGTGCACTTCGACGCCGAGCGCGCGGATGGCGCGCAGCAGCAGGCGGGAGCCGGCGCCGTCGAGCTGGCGCGGCATCAGGCGCGGCGCGAACTCGACGACGTGCGTCTTGAGGCCCATCTCGTGGACGGCCTTCGCCGCTTCGAGACCGAGCAGGCCGCCGCCCATCACGATCGCGCGCTTGCTGCGCTTCGCGTAATCGCGGATGCCTACCAGGTCCTCGATCGTGCGGTAGACGAACACGCCCGCCTTGTCGACGCCGGGGATCGGAGGCACGAAGGCGTTCGAGCCGGTGCACATCACGGCCACGTCGTACGGCACGCGCTCGCCGCTCGACGACGTGATGACCTTGCGGCGGCGGTCGATCACCGTCGCGCGCTCGCCGAGCAGGAGTCGCACGCCGCGCTGCCGGTACCAGTCGTGACCGGCGAGCAGCATCTCGTCCGCGCTCGCCTTCTCGAAGAAGCTCGTGAGGGCGACGCGATCGTAGGCGGGGCGCGGCTCCTCGCAGAACGCGACGACCTGGTAGCGCCCTTCGGTGTCGAGCTCGCTGATGCGCTCGCAGAGCTTCCAGCCCACCATCCCGTTGCCGATGATGACGAGCTTTTGCTTGGTGCTGGACGAAGCAAGGCGCGCAGGGCTCCCGTTGCTCTCCGGCACGGGCGAGCCGTTCGTGTGCGGAGCTTCGTGGACGCCGAAAACGCGGCTGAGCTCGGAGGCCTGCGGCCGCACGAACGTCGAGCGCGGCGGCACCTCGTCGACGCGAATGCCGTGCTGGCGCAGCGCCAGCTCGACGGCGTTGCCGAGCGCGACGAGCCGCAGCTTGGCGAGCTCGGAGCGGAGCTCGTGCGTCGTGCCGTGAACACAGGCGACCTCCCACAACGCCTCGACCTGCGCGGGCGAGCTCCACACGATCGCGCGGAGAGCGCCGCTTCGGACGGTCTCGTACAAGGACAGCGCGCCGGCGTCGGAGCCGGGTGAGCTCGACAGCAGGCGCGGCGTCGCACCCTTCCGCTCGAGCAGGTCGAGCAGACGCGGGTCGGGACGCAGCGAGGCGATGCCGACGACGCGACCCTGGAGGTCGAGGGTGTCGAGCACACCGCTCAGGCTCTCGAAGGAGGAGAGTGGCGCCGCGGCGTCGGCGCGCATCCCGCATTCACGCAGCGCGGAGGCCGGCTTGGGCCCCTGCGCGATTTTCCGGGCGGAACGCAGGGCCTGGGCGACTTCCTCCTCGCGGTCGAGCTGGCGGGCAAACTCGATGATCAGCCGCACGCCCTGCGCGGTGAAGAAGACGACGTCGTCGAATTCGCCGCGGGTAAGCTCCATGATCCAGCCCTCGAGCGGGCGAGAGCCCGACTCGACGGGGGTCACGTCGAAGCGGCTGAGCTCGGCTCCTTCCTGGCGGATGAGGCGTGCTGCCGCATCGAGGTCGGAGACGTTGGGAAGGGCTACGTGCCAGTTTGAAAATAGTC
>DASUGE010000522.1:0-19579 GCA_036274215.1 Polyangiaceae bacterium
GCCTGGTCCTCGTCGTCTGGACGGAGCGCGACGACGACCAAGTCAGAATCATCAGTGCCCGCTGGGCCACACCGCGCGAGCAGGCGCTGTTCCGCGCGCACGTGAGGAGAAGCCGATGACCGCCAGTCCTGAATTGACCAAGCAGCAGCTCTCAAGCGCCATCTCGGCGCGTCTTCGCAGACGTCTCATGCCGGGCCGCTTCGAGTCCGGTGATGACGTCGCCGCGCTCCGACGCTTTGCGCGCTTGACCCAAGCACAGTTCGCTCGCGCCATGGGGATCAGCGTCCACACGCTTCGCAACTGGGAGCAGGGGCGCCGAACTCCCGAGGGCCCCGCCGTCGCCCTGCTACGTATTGCCGCGCGCCACCCTCGCATCCTGCGCGAGAACCTTCGCTCAGCGGCGTAGCGTTGACCGTGCTCTGCCTGCGCAATGGCGCGGGCGGTCCAACTCCGGTTTGCAGCAGCAGCCGCCCTCGCTTCCGCTCGGTCGGCGCAGCTGAAACCTCTTCGAGGGGTGAGGTGTCAAGACAGACCTGGGCGCGTCCGCCGTCGGTTTTGTACCGAGCGGAATCGTTTGAGTCTTGGTGATACGCGGCCACCATCCTCTTCGTTGGGCCTCTTGGGGCCATGGCTTCAGTGGGTAGCTCCGAGGGCGCATAGCCTGATACTGGGGCCTCTCCGCTGCTTTGTGCCGCAAGCCCGCCACGTTCGTGAGGGGCCGTCACCGGTGAAGTGCCGTCGAGTCCATTTTCATGCGGCGGGACCGATGCAATTCTCGCCGGCATGGACGAATTACGTACGAGCTTCGGTGCAGCGGGCCTGTGTGTGGCGCTCGGGCTCTTCTTCACCCAGTGCAAGCAAGCTGCCAGCGACGATGACGACGACGCTGGTGCGTCCGGCCAGGGAGGTGCTTCGAGCGCCGGCACCGGTGGCGCGTCTGGCACGGGCGGGACGTCCGCAGCGGGCGGTGCGTCTGCAATGGGCGGTGCGTCTGCAACGGGCGGTGCGTCTGCAACGGGCGGCGCGCCCGCCACGGGTGGGAGCGGGAGCAGCGCGGGCATGAGGAGCACCGGAGGCTCCTCCGCGGCCGGCACGGGCGGCGGCTCTTGCGACATGAAGGCCGTGACGGTGCGGCCCCCGGCACTCGCTGCCGTCGATGAAGCGACGTTCAACGCGCAATGGGCGGCGCTCGCCTGCGCGGCGATGAAGCCCTGCTGCGGGACCGAAGCGCCCGCCTACGACGAAGCCAAGTGTCTCGCCTACGCGCCGACCTGGCTCGAGAAGATGGACAAGAGGTTCGACGCCAACCAAGCCGCAACCTGTTTCGACAGCCTTAAAGCCATCGCCTCGGCCTGTCCTGGGCCCACCAGCTACCGCGGCTTGCCCAACAGTTGCAACCTCGTCTACCGGGGCGCCTTGCCGCTCGGCATGGCGTGCAAGGAGAGCGGTGAGTGCGCGCCCGATGCTCGCGGGGTCGTCGACTGCGACATCTCAACGAGTGTGTGCACCGTGAAGATCCGCGGCAAGCTCGGTGAAGCGTGCCACCACAGCTGCGAGATCAAGACGGACATCGGGATCTGCGAGATCGTCGAGGAGCCCACGGACTTCGCCGTCGTCACCTGCGGCGAAGAGGACGGGCTTATTTGTGGCTTCAATGCCACGTGTGAGCTGTCGCCCGGCCTCGGTTGTGAGTGCCAGCTCAACGACTACTGCAACGGGCAAACGTTCTGCGACGAAGACACCGAAAAGTGCGTCCCGCGCGGTCAGTCCGGCTCTCCCTGCCATTTCAACAGTGACTGTACGGTCGAAAACTATTGCCCCCGCGAGGCGGCAAGCCCGGTCTGCACGCCAAGGAAGCACATGAACGAGCCGTGCACGGAGCACGACGAATGCTACGCCGGCATCTGTCGGTCCGACGTCTGCAGCCTCGACAACGCAGACTCACGCGGCAATTTCCCAGACATCTTTTGTGACGGCGTGGGAACCGATTAGCCGCCGGGCCCTAGCGCCCGGGCGTCCGGCAGCGGGTTAGCGAAGAGCCTCGGTTCCGAGTCGCCGACGTTTCCGAAGCGACGCGCTGGAGCGCGTGAGCGAGCGCGCTTTCCGAGTGAACGGGCCGCGGAGTGTGCGGCGACTACGCCCACCTGGCCCTGACCCTGTGCCGCTGCATGAACATCCCGGCGCGCTACTGCACTTTTTACCTGGGCGACATCGACATTCCGCCCGCGCTACCTTCATGCGCATGAAGGCCGCCGTCGTCACGTCCTTGGAGAAGCCCCCTCGCTTCGGCGACTTCGCCGACCCCACGCCGGCAGTCGACGAAGTCGTCGTGACGGTGAAGGCGGCGGCGCTCAGCAACCTCGTCCGCCTCCTCGCCGCCGGTAAGCATCCGAGCGCCGTTCCGCCGCCGTTCGTTCCTGGCGTCGACGGCGTCGGCGTCGCCGACGGCGAACGCGTGTACTTCGCTTTCCCCCGCGCGCCGGTGGGATCCATGGGCGAGCGCACGGCGGTACCGCGACGGCAGTGCGTCCGGGTGCCCGCCAGCGTCGACGATCTCACGGCGGCGGCTGCCGCCAATCCCGGGATGGCGTCGTGGGCTGCGCTCACGCGGCGAGCGCGCTTCGTTCGCGGTGAGGCGGTGCTCGTCAATGGCGCAGCCGGCGTATCCGGTCGCCTTGCGATCCAGGTGGCGAAGCACCTCGGCGCGCGGCGCATCGTCGCGACGGCGCGCAACCCGGGCGTGGAAGCGGAGCTTCGCGAGCTGGGTGCCGACGCGTTCATTCCCACCTTCGAATCGCCGGCCGAGCTCACGAATGCATTCCGTCGTGAGCTCCATGACCATGGGCTCGATGTCGTGCTCGATTTTCTCTTCGGCAGCCCCGCCGAGGCGCTTCTCTACGCTTGCATCGGCCCGGGCCGTGGTGCGGCGGAGCCCCGCGTTCGCTTCGTGCAAATTGGCACCCTCGCCGGCCCGAACGTCACCTTGCCCGGGGCCGCGCTCCGTAGCTCGGGGCTCGAGCTAATCGGGACGGGGCTCGGCTCGCTGTCACACGCGGAGCTCGTCGCCTGCATCGGCGAGTTCTTCGAGAGCTACGTAGCCGGCGGTTTTCGGGTGCATGCCACCGCGGTTCCGCTCTCGGCGATCGAGGCGGCTTGGGGACGGACGAGCCGCGAACGAATCGTCCTGACGGTATAAGGCGTGTCTCGCCCCGTCGGCTTGCAGCTCATCATCGGCTACAAGTTCGTCCGTTTTCAGCCCGTCGCCAACGCCCCTATCGGCTGCTTTTTCAGACATCCAAGATCGAGGTCTTCGCGTTCGCCGCCGCGAGGAGTCTTCGAATGTCGTCGGGGTCGTCGCTGACGATGTCGGCTGCCTTCCGGGTCGACAGCTCTGCGACCGATGCGTCGACGACGTCCCGAGTGCGGGTCTTGCCGAGCAGGGCGCCTGCAGCGTGGGCCGCTGCCTCGTCGAACGCGACGACTTCGCAGCCGCGGAGAAGGCGCCGCATCTGTGCCTGCTTGGGGGAGCGACTGACCTGAGCGACCACGGAGGCCGGTACCATCGGAACCCAACCGGCTTCCAGTCGAACCCGGTGTTCCGCCCAAACCCGGCGCTTGGAACGGTCAGCGGCGATCAAGACGCCTGCGTCGTAGACAACGGCCCTCATCGCGGGGAACGCTTGCGCCGAATTGCCTTTGGCTCGATGCGGGCGCGAGCCGCCAGGAGCTCGGCCGGCGTCAATGCACCGCGCTCGGCCTCCCATTCCGCAACGGCAGCCAACCCGTCCCGGATTAGGAGAGCACGTCTGGCGGCATCAGTGATCCACGCCGAAACGCTCTTCCCCTCCGCTTCGGCTGCGTCGAGCACCTTGGAGTGGACATCGGCAGCCACGGTGACGGCAAGCTTTACGGCTGGATTCCCTCTCGGCATCACCAAACCATACTACCAAAGTAGTATGGTTGCAATCCGCGGGTACAGACGGGTCAGCCACGCCAAGGCGTTCCGGCGCGACCTGAAGCGCGCGTTCGGGGTCGAGGGGGCGCCGGCCCAGTGAGCCGGCGTCGCCGCCCGGTACGGCCGCGGCGGGGGACGGTCCTCGGAAGAGAGTAGAGCGCGCGTCGAATGGGCCTACCGCCTCCGCCGTTGCGGAGGCACGCACCGAGCCAGCCGCTCTACCCCCGTGCTCGCCTCCTTCTCATCGAGAAACGCATACCCCAGCCGCACGCTCTGCACGTGCGACCCATCGAGCGTGAACTGGCTCCCAATTTGAAAAAACACCCCGCGCGCCATCGCATTCTGCTGCCAGAGCCGGACATCGATGCGCGGGTCCACATCCGCCCAAAGCTGTAAGCCGCCTGGCGGACGCCGGTACTCGAGAACCCCGCTGAGCTCCCGGTCGAGCGCCGCACAGAAAGCATCGCGTCGCGCGTGGTAGATGCGCCGCATCCGCCGCACGTGGCGCTGGACGTCGCCGTCGTCGAGCAGCTCGGCAACCGCGCACTCGAGCACGAGGTCGCCCTGCCGATCGATGAGCGCCCGCTCGGCCGTCATGCGGGTGACGAGGTCCGTGGGTGCCACCGCGAACGCCAGGCGTAAACCGGGTGCCAAGCTCTTCGCGAGTGTGCCGACGTAGATGACGTTGCCGTGGGGATCGTTGCTCGCGAGCGGCAGCACGGGGCGGCCGTCGTAGTGGAACTCCTGGTCGTAGTCGTCCTCGAGGATGGCGATGCGCTCGCGTCGCGCGTGCTCGAGCAGGGCGAGGCGGCGCGTGGGGGCTAGCGTGACCGTCGTCGGATACTGGTGGTGGGGCGTGACGTACACGAGGCGCACGCGCTCCCGGCTCGAGTGGGCGACGAGAGCGCCGACGTTGATACCGTGGCGATCGACCGGGATCGGAACGACTTTCGCCCCGGCGCGGCGAAAGACGTTGCTCGCGTTCGGGTAGCCGAGCGCTTCGACCGCCACGACGTCGCCCGGGCGAATTAGGCTGCGCGCCACGAGATCCAGCGCCATTTGGCTGCCGCGCGTGATGAGCACGGAGTCCTCGTCGGCGGCGATGCCGCGCGCGCTCTTGACCAGGGTCGCGACGGCGCGGCGCAGATCCGGGTGACCGGCGAAGTGAGCCGAGTATCCGAAGAGCTCCTTCCCCCGCCGGCGCGCCGCGCGACGGTAAGCTCGACCGAGAAGGTCGACCGGGCAGAGGCGCAGATCCGGCGAGCCGCCCCACAGTAGGAGCGCGTCGCGCGGGAGCTTGGGGAGCGTCATCGTCTCGACGAGCGGTGGGTCCACCGAGAACCCCGCCATGCGTGCCCCGCCGACTCGCTCCGGCGCGCGCTTCGAGAACCTTCGCGGCTTCGGATCCGGTGACTCCGCGGCGACGGTCGTGGCGCCGCCCGGCTTCGTCGTGATCCAGCCCTGAGCGGCGAGCTCGGCATACGCGGCGACGACGGTGCTTCGATGCACGCCGAGCGTTTCGGCGAGCGAGCGCGTGCCGGGAACGGCGTCCCCCGGTCGTAGCCGCCCGCGCGCGATGTCGTCGGCGAGCGCCTGCGAGATCTGCACGAAGAGCGGGGATTTCGCGGCGGGATCGAGGCTGACGGGGAAATCCGGGGCGCGCATGACTGGTAGGAGTGAATTTACGATACTGGACGTTTCGATGCTACCAGTTTGGCGGCACGCTCCGAGCATGGAAACTCGAGCCACCTTTCCGGTCACACCAGAGACCAAGGTGCGACGCCGGCCCGACCGCGCGTCTTACGATCGCACGCTGGCGCACGCGATCCTCGACGAGGCGCTGTACGCGTCGGTCGGATTCAATGCTGGGGATACGCCTTGCGTGATTCCGATGGCTTTCGCGCGCCTCGGCGAGCGCTTGGTGTTGCACGGTGCGACCACGAGTCGCCTCCAAGCAATGCTGGCGGGCGGCGCGCGAATTTGCGTGACGGTGACGCTCGTGGACGGCGTCGTGTTGTCGCGCTCGGCCATGCACCATTCGCTCAACTATCGTTCGGTGGTCGTCTTCGGACGCCCTGAAGAGCTCGAAGACGAGACCGAAAAGCGCGCGGCGCTCGCGGCGATCGTGGATCACGTGCTGCCCGGGCGGTCGGCGGAAACGCGGCCGCCGAACGAGCTCGAGCTGCGCGCGACGCGGGTTTTTGCGTTGCCGCTCGAGGAAGCGTCGGTCAAGCAACGAAGCGGCGGTCCGCTCGAGGACGAGGACGATCTGGAGCTGCCGTATTGGGGGGGCGTGATTCCGCTGTCGCTCGCCGCGGGTGCGCCGATCGACGATGCGTTGCATGCGCCACGGGCGGCGGTTCCCGTGGGCGCGGTTCGCTACGTGCGGCGAGGTGTAAAGTGAACACGGCCCACTTTTCGCCGGAGCGTGAGTCGTGAGCACCGTCAGCGCGTCGGCCCGTACGCTGTCGGTCGGTATCTACGTCTACGACGAGGTCGAGGTGCTCGACTTTGCGGGGCCGTTCGAGGTGTTCTCGACGGCGTCGCGCGTGGCGCTGAAGCTCGAGCCCACGGCGACGGTTCCGTTCGCGGTGACGCTGGTCGCCGACCGGTCGCGCACGGTGCGAGCGCGCGCCGGTTTGCCGGTGGTGTGCGGCGCGTCGTTCGCCGACCATCCGCGCTTCGACGTGCTGGTCGTGCCGGGCGGTGAGGTCTCGCGCGAGGTCGAGCGCGCCGACGTGGCCGCTTGGCTCGCGCGCACGGCGCCGGGCACCACGATCACGGCTTCCGTTTGCACGGGCGCGTTCTTGCTCGCCAAAGCGGGCCTGCTCGACGGGCGCCGCGTCACGACGCATTGGCAGGATTTGGACGATCTTCGGCGCGATTTCCCCGCGCTGCGCGTCGAATCCGGCATGCCGTGGCTCGACGAGGGGAGCATCGTCACGTCGGCGGGCATCTCGGCGGGCCTCGACATGAGCCTTCACCTCGTGAGCCGGCTCGCGGGGCGCGAGCTCGCAGAGCGCACGGCGCGGCAGATGGACTACACCTGGCGCCAGACCTAGCTGCTACGGCGCCGGCGCGTCGGGATGAAAGCCCGCGATCTCGGTCACGCGCACCGTCTTCTGTGAGCCGAGCTCGAAGCGGTTCGGCCCGAGGGCGCGGTAGCGGTACGGCTCGCCCCACGGATCCAAGGTCCTCCGATTACCGAGGATGGGCGGCAAGCGCCAGCTGAGCTCACCGAGCGTCGCCGGCAGGCTGCCCGTGATGCGTGCTCTCGCGACGATCTCGGCGCGCAGCGCGTCGAGCTCACGCTCCGAAGCGTAACGTCGAACGATCTCCGGAACGGCCCAGGCGACCAGGACGAGCAGCGCGAGCCCGATGCCGGCCGTCTGGGCCCAGTGGCGACGCGATTTCGCTGGTGTCGCCTGCTGCGCGTTTGCGCGTGGCACGTCGTTCCCCCGCGCGGGTGGTGGCGGGTGGACGCTCCGCTCTCGTCCCGGAGGCGCCGCGAGCGCAGCCCGGGGCGGCTCGGGCGTTGCGCGCTGGTTCTCGAGCATGCGCACCTCGATGCGCGCTTCGACGTCGGCGAACCAGCCGTCGCCCGTCGCACCCTCCGCATGGAAGCAGCGCACCCCGTGTCCGGCCTCCGGCTCGTAGCTCGGCGGCGATTCGCCTTTGCAGCGCTCCATCACCGCAGGGCAGCGCGTGTGAAAGCGGCAGCCGGGCGGAGGGTCGAGCGGGCTCGGGATGTCACCCGTGAGCACCAGGCGCCGGCGCTCGCGCGTGGGGTCGGGCACGGGAATGGCGGAGAGCAACGCGCGCGTGTACGGGTGCGCGGGGGCTTCGAACAGGCGCTTCACGGGCGCGAGCTCGACGAGCTCGCCGAGGTACATGACGGCGACGCGGTGCGAGAGGTGTCGCACCACCGACAGGTCGTGCGCGATGAACAGGTAGGACAGCCCGAGCTCGCGCCCGAGGTCCTGAAGGAGGTTCACGACCTGCGCCTGAATCGACACGTCGAGCGCCGAGACCGGCTCGTCGCAGATCACGAGCTTCGGCTCGAGCGCGATGGCGCGCGCCACCCCGATGCGCTGGCGCTGGCCGCCCGAGAATTCGTGCGGGTAGCGATTGATCGAGCTCGGAGACAGCCCGACGCGACCGAGCAGCTCGCGGACGCGCTTCTCGGTCGCGGCTCCATGGCTGATGCCGTGCACCTCGAGCGCCTCGCCGACGAGGTCGATCACGCGCATGCGCGGATTGAGCGAGCTATACGGATCCTGAAAGATCACCTGCATCGAGCGGCGCAGCCGGCGGAGCTCGCCGGGCGACGCCGCGAGCATGTCGGTGCCGTCGAACACGACCTTGCCCGAGCTGGGCTCGATCAGCCGCAGCACGCAGCGTCCGGCCGTGGTCTTGCCCGAGCCGGATTCACCCACCAAGCCGAGCGTCTCGCCCTTGTCGATCGTGAACGAGACGTCGTCCACCGCGCGCACGGCTCCGACGGTTCGGCCGAGGAGGCCGCGCGTCACGGGAAAGTGCTTCGTGAGGTGCTCGACGCGAAGCAGCGGATTTTCCGTCACGCCGCTCCCCTCTGGCCCGAAAGCGCGATCAAGTCGGCCTCGGGATTCTGGTCCACGTAGAAGCACGCGGAGCGGTGCTCGCCGGCGGCATCGCGCGCGGCGAGCTCCGGCACGCGCTCCTTGCAGACCGGCATCGCGAACGGGCAGCGCGGGTGGAAGCGGCAACCCGACGGGGGGCTCACGGCGTCGGGCACGCTGCCTTCGATCGGGCGGAGCGCGCCGCCTTCGCGCTCGAGGCTCGGCAGCGAGAGGAACAAACCCGCCGTGTACGGATGGCGCGGACGGGCGAAGAGCGACCCGACCTTCGCCTCTTCGACCACGCCGCCCGCGTACATGACGACGACGCGCTCGGCCGTCTCGGCCACCACGCCGAGATCGTGCGTGATGAGCACGATCGACATCCCGAGCTCGCGTTGGAGCTCGCGCAAGAGCTCGAGGATCTGCGCCTGTACCGTCACGTCGAGCGCCGTCGTCGGCTCGTCGGCGATGAGCAGGCGCGGCCGGCACGCGAGCGCCATCGCGATCATCACGCGCTGGCGCATGCCGCCGGAGAGCTGGTGCGGGTACTCGTCGAGGCGCGCCTCGGGCGCGGGGATGCGTACGAGCTCGAGCAGTTGGACGGCTTCGGCGCGCGCTTCGTCGCGCCCGAGCCCGCGATGCAACGCGAGCCCTTCGGTGAGCTGATCGCCGATCGTGAAGACCGGGTTCAGGCTCGTCATCGGCTCCTGGAAGATCATCGAGATCTGGTTGCCGCGGAGCGCCTGCAACCGCTCGCTCGAAGCGCGCAGCAGATCTTCGCCCTCGAACAGGATCGCGCCGCTCGGGATCTCGGCGGGAGGCATGGGCAACAGCCCGAGCACCGCCATGGCCGTCACCGACTTCCCGCAGCCCGATTCGCCCACGACCGCGAGCGTCTCGCCGCGACGCACCTCGTAGCTCGTGCCGTCGACCGCGTGCACGAGGCCGTGGCTCGTCCGAAAATGCACCGTCAGATTCTCGATGCGGAGGAGCGGTGCGTCGGTCGAGTCGGACATCATGAGGGCGGCGCGGAGTCGGGCAACGTCGCCCGACGACTGCGTAGACTACCGTATGCTTCGATACCCGCCACGAGTAGACTACGAGGCCGCGCCACGTGACAGATTCATCCGCTTTCGAACGACCGGAGCCGGTCGTGGAGAGCTGCGGTTGCGACCGGCCGCTGCGGCGAGTCTGCGAGCTTTGCCGTGGGTCCCGCTACGTGTTCGCCACTTGCACGAACGCTTGCCTCGAGGCGCACCAATCAAAAGTGCACGGCGAGACGGGAGCTCGCTCGACCGAACGGCGCCTACGCGACGCGCTTCGTGCCGCGAATCGGCGTGATCCCGGCAATTGGGAGCGCTACTCGGACCACCGGCGGCGGGTCCTCGACGGCATGGGCGCGGACGGCTATGGCGATGATATCGCCGTGTTCGGTGCCGGTGCTTGCGCCGATGTCGATCTCGACCACCTGTGCGAAAACTTCGAGCGAGTTCACCTCATCGACCTCGACGGCGAGGTCATCGAGCGTGCGCGCGACCGGCTGCCGCTCGCAGCTCGCCAGAGGACGGTGCTGCACGGAGACATCGACCTTTCGGGCTTCCTCGATCGGATCGACGCCTGGGGCGAGGGCTTCCCGGCTGCGCCCGAGCTCGGCGCCCTCGGCGTGGCCGCCGCGCAGGGTATCGCGGCGCGTCTCGGTGGACCGTTCCGGCGCACCCTGTCCACTTGCGTGCTGAGCCAGCTCATCGTCCCGTATCAGCGGACGCTGATCACTTCCGGGCACGACTGGGAGCAGCTCGGCGACGCGCTCGTCGCGGTGCACCTCATCACTCTCGCGCTTACCACTCGCGCGGGTGGAGCGTGCTTCATGGCGTTCGACGTGCTCTCGTCCGACGCGGCGCCCTCGTTGCGGGAGTTTCGAGGCGAGCTCACCGCTGAGCAGGTGCGGCAAAGCCTCGCGCAGGCGTCGTCCGCCGGTGTCGAGCCGACTCCCGACCCGGCCGCGCTCGTAGCGCTACTGTCCGCGCCGGTTCTGGCGGCCGCCGTGACGTCGCCCCGTCTGTCGTCGCCCTGGCTCTGGGAGATCGCGGCAGATTCGGTGCAGCTCGTTTACGGGCTGTCGTTCGCGCGGCGCGGGAAGACTTCCTAACGTCGTAGCTTCGGATCGAGCGCGTCGCGGAGCCCTTCACCCACGAGGTTGAACACCGTCACCACGAAGAAGATCGCGAGGCCCGGCCCCAAAATGAGCCACAGCCGCTGCTCGATGCGCCCGTCGTTCAGCGTCTCGCCCCAGCTCGCGACCGTCGGATCGCCGATGCCGAGGAACGCGAGGCTCGACTCGACGAGAATGGCGGAAGCGATGCCGAACGTGGCGCTCACGAGCACGGGGGCGCTCGCATTCGGCAAAATATGCCCGAAGATGATGCGCCGCACCGGCACGCCGAGCGCGCGCGCCGCCTGCACGTACTCGAGCCCCTTGTGCTTCAAGAACTCGGCGCGCACCAGGCGCGCGACGCCCGTCCAGCTCGTGATCCCGATGATGAACATCACGTGAAAGATGCTGCGCTCACGGATCAGCGCGGCGAGCGTCAGAATCAAGAAAAACGTCGGAAAGCAGATCATCACCTCGATCAGGCGACTCAGCGCCGAATCGACCCAGCCGCCGAAATAGCCGGCGAGCGCCCCCACCACGATCCCGATCAGCACGTAGAGCCCCACCGCGACGATGCCGATGCTGAGCGAGATGCGCGTGCCGTACAGCATGCGCGCGAACACGTCGCGCCCCTCCGTGTCCGTCCCGAGCCAATGCTCGGTGCCCGGTGCGCGCAGGCTGCGCGTCGGATCGGTCTCTTTGTAGCTGAAGGGATGCGGCGGAAAAATCGCGAACATCGGCTGCCCCGCCGTGCGCGCCTCGGCCACCACCAGCCGGTAATTCTGGACCTGATGCGAGTAGTGCAGGGGATTGTTCAGTGAGCCGATGCGCTCGGGCGCGAGGAGGGCGAAGAGCACGACGAAAGCGAGCCCCATGCCACGCAGGAAGCGCCCCCGCAGCGCGACGCGCGGCGGCTTGACCCGCCCGAGGCTCCAAATTCCCAGCGCGACGAACGGCGCGAGCACGAGCAGCAAATTGAAGAACACGTCGACCGCGCTCTCGAACACCAGCCGATCGAAGAGCCCGCGGAGCCACGGCGACCACCAGCCGCTCGCGTCGTGCAGCACGAACGGCTGATTCGACGCAATGAGCGGCGCTCCGATGGCGAGCGCGACCAGCCCGACCACGGCCTTGAGCCCGAGCATCGCTAGCCGGTTCTTCTCGAGCTCGCGCGCGACGAGCGTGTAGTAGCTCGTGCGGGTCGCGTCCGCGGCGAGCGGCGCGCTCATTCGAACCGGATCCTCGGATCGACGAGCGCGTAGCTCAGATCCGTGAGCAAGAGGCCGAACAGCACGAGGATGGTCGAGAACAGCTCGATCGCGAGGATCACGTTGTAGTCGCGCTGATTGATCGCATCGACCACCCACAAGCCCATCCCCGGAATGCCGAAAATGTACTCGACGATGACGGAGCCGCCGAGCACCGCGGGCAGGAGCCCCCCGAGCAGCGTGAGGATCGGCAACAGGCCGTTACGGAGTGCATGCTTACCGATGACCCAGCGCTCGCTCAGACCCTTGGCGCGCGCGGTCCGCACGTAGTCGGCCTGAATCACGTCGAGCAGCCCCGTGCGCATGTAGCGACTCAGCGCGGCGAGCGAGCCGTACGTCATCGCGACCATCGGCAAGACGAGGTGCCAGGCGATGTCCGCCCACTGCGCGAGCGTCGTGAGCTCGCCCGCGTCACGGCTCGCCCAGCCGCCCGTCGGAAACCAGCGCAGCCACGCGATGTTGGACCCCACCGAGAACCAATAGAGCGAGAGCGTCGCGACGAAGAAGCTCGGCAGCGAATACAGCATGAAGAGCACGAGCGTCACGCCGCGGTCGAGCCGCGTGCCCTTCTTCACGGCAGAGAGCACGCCGAGCGGCACCGCAATCAAATACGCGAGCACCAGCGAGCCCACCGACAGCGTGAGCGAGTATTTGAGCTTGGCGATCAGCGTCGGCACGACCGGCTCGCGGCTCGTGAGCGACACGCCGAAGTCGAAGCGGAGCAGGTTCCGCCAGTACGTGGCAAAGCGCGTGTCGAAGAAGAAGCGCCGCAGCTTGTCGCCGGCCGTGTACACGAAACGCCCCTCGTGCTCGCGGTACCAGCGCTCGAGCGCGGCGATCACCTCGGCCTTCGTCGCGTCCGGGTCGTCCGGCGCGAAGCGCAGCAGGCGCAATCCGGCGTTTTCGGCGTCGATCGCGCGGTTCCGCGCGCGAAGCGCGGGGCTCGGCTGCGGGTTGAACGGATCCTCGAGCGGCCGAATCGCCGCGAGGCGCAAGAAGTATGCGGCGGCGTCCACGAGCTTCGGCTCCGGATCATGGAGCAGCGCGACGAGATGCGGTACCGCGTACGCCCCGAGATCCTCGAGCGTCTCCTGAGCGTGCAGGCGCTCGGCCGCCGTGGCAGCCGACGCACCCGCCGCATCGCGCACGTGCTCGCGCACCTCCGCGCGCGTCACGGTGAAGCGCGTGTTGAAGAGCACGGGCTTGTCGAGATGAAACTGCTCGCGGAAAATGCGGTACGACTCCTGCGTCACCTCGCCGCGCATCGTCTGCGCGAGGTCCGCGTTCTGGGTCGCCCCCGGCCTGCCCGGCGCGAGATTCAGGATCAAAAAGAGCATCAAGGAGATCCCGAAGAACGTCGGGATCATCAGGAGCAGCCGGCGCAGAATGTACGTCTTCACCGTGCGCGCCTCGCGTCTCTCCCGTTACGGCGCCGCCCGCACGGACCAGGGCAGCGCGTTCACGTTCGGGAACGTCTTGCTGAAGATGACGTTCTCGACCTCTTTCCAGGTGCAGATGACGGCTTTGGGCGCCTGAAAGAAGCTGTACGGCTGCTCTTCCGCCACGAGCCGATGAAACGCCTGGAGGAGCTTCGTGCGCTCGTCCATGTCGAGCGTGCTCCGGAGCGTCTCGATGATCTTGTCGGCCTCCTTGTTGCGGAAGCCGATGCGGTTCGAGCCTTTCGGGATGTCGGCCTGCGACGAGTGCCAGATCTGGAACAAGTCGGGCTCCCACCCGGTGACCCAAGCGGCGACGTAGGCGTCGAAGTTCTTCTCGTCCATCCGCTTCAGGAACAGGCTCCACTCCGCGGTATCGATGTTCATCCTCACGCCGATCTTCAAAAGATCGTCGCGCAAGATGTTGGCGAGCACCATCGCCTCCTTGCGGCCCGTGGGCACGAGAAACCTGAACTCGAACGGCTTTCGGGGCTCGCCCGGGTGGAGCGCCTTGTCGAGCAACCCGTCGCCGTCGCTGTCGCTCCACCCCGCCTCGGCGAGCAGCTTCTTCGCCCCGTCGAGATCGAACGGGATCGGCTGCACCGTGGGGTCGTTGTAGGGCGCGCCCGGCGGATACGGCCCCGTCACGAGCGTTCCGAGCCCGACGTACACGTTCTCGAGGATGCGCTTCCTGTCGAACGCCATCGTCATCGCGCGCCGCGCGCGCTTGTCCGCGAAATACGGCCGCTCCGCGTTCCAGCCGATGTAGCGATAGCCTGACGTCTGCGACTTATGGCACGTGATGCGACCGTCCAAGAAGGGGCTGTTCTTCGGCACGTCCTTCTTGTTTTCGTACTGCAGAACCTCCTCGCGGTACTGGCCTGGGTAGAGCTCGCCGACGCTGAGCTCGTGCGCTTTGAGCTTGATCACCGTCTGCGTCGGGTCCGTGTAGATCGGGTAGACGAACGAGCGGATCGCGGGTTTTTCGCCGATGTAGCTCTCGTTGCGCACGAGGCCGAGCTTCGCGCCCGGCGTGTACTCGCTCATGTAATAGGCGCCCGCGCCGACCAGCCCCTTGTGATTGTACCAATGCTGGTTGAAGCGCGTGCCGAGCGTCTCCTTCGGAAACGGCACCCCGCGCTCGTCGCACGAATACAAGAACTTCGGCAACGCCGAGGCACCGAGGCTCAAGGCAACGTTGAGGAACGCCTTCTTCTTCCAGCGAATGACGAGCGTCGTCGCGTCGAGCGCCTTGATGCTCTCGAGATCGGCGTAGTAATTTCGATTAGGTCCGCTCTCGACCTGAGGGTTCAGGATCATCTCGATCGCGAACACGAAATCTTCCGCCGTGACCGGGTGCTCGCCCTTGAGCCACGCGTGCTGCGGCTCGTCGAGATTCACGTTGATCGGCGTCTGCCAGCGCGCGCCCGGCCGCAGGTAGAACGTGAACTCCTTCGAATCGTCCGTCACCTCGACGCGGTACGCGAGCTCCCCGTGGTACACGCTCGGGTTCGTCCACGCGTTCGTGTTCGCGAGCGAAATGCTCGCGTAATTCTCCACGAGCTCCGTGTTGTAGGCGCTGTTCTCGAGCAGCGGATTGAACCCCTTCGGATCGCCCGTGTCCCACGGCCGAATCAGCGTCCCTTCGAGGCTCGCCCCGGGCGGCGGCCAATGCGTGTCCGCGGGCTTCAGGAAGTTTGGGACCTCGGGGTGCAGGAATTTTACGCCGGGCGGCGGCGAATCATCGAGTCCGGACGCCGTCGCAGCGCCCGCGGCGGCCACCTTCACGCCGCGTGACGCCAGCCGATCCGTCGCCTCGCCCAACGCGCGGATCTGCTGCCCTTGCGCGATGAGACGCGACTCGAGGTGATTCATCTGCACGAGCACGACCCCGAGCAGCAACAGCACGAGGCCGAACGCGCCCCCGATCACGGCGCGAAGCAGGCTCTCGTTCCGCATTTTCCGGCAGCGTCACCCAAGGGCCCGAGGATCGCAAGAGGCGCTTCACGGCGCCGCCGTTCACGGTCGCCACGCCGCCTTGGCCCCACGACCCACTTCCGAAGCGCCTCCACCCGCCTCCACACCATGGCACGCGGCACGGTCATGCTGCCCACCCGCGTCCGTGCTCGGCCAAGGCCTGCGCGCCGCCGACCTCTCCCCCATCGCGCGCGCGTCGCGCTCAGGGAGGGGTGCCGCGCGGGCGAAGAACGTGACTTCCCCCGTCACCAGCCTGGAGAGATCAAGCGCTGTGCGCGCAGGGGCTTTCGTCGAGTCCAATCAGCCCGCGACGGCCCCAACCGACCAGTGTATTCGTCCCGACCAGTCCCCGCGGACGGCCTTCCCCGGTTCGCCATCTTTTGAATCTAGCCATAGTGTTCGAACGGCGTGCGTCAAGCCTCGATCTTGGGTTTGCTTTGCAGACTCACGTCGTGGTGCGGCGCAGGCTGAAAAGCATTTCCGTGCCGCGATGGGGCGTGAAGACGCGCGCGACGTGAAGGTGTGCGACGTGAAGTGTGCAACGTGAAGGTGTGCGACGGGAAGGCGCGCGACTGACGTTCATCGCCTCCCTCGCGCAGGTTGAATTCGTGCTGATCAGTCCGTGCGGACAGCATCCCTCGGCTCGCCCTCTTTGAATCTAGCGATAATGCTCGAACCGCGTGAGCCAAGCCTGGATCTGGGTTTGCTTTGCAGACTCACGTCGTGGTGCGACGCTGGTTGAAAGGCATTCCCGTGCCGCGATGAGACGTGAAGGCGCGCGACTGGCGTGACGCCGCACGACTGACGTGACGCCGCACGACTGACGTGACGCTGCACGACTGGCGTGAAGGCGTGCGCTCGAAGGAAGCCGCGGGATGAGCGTCCCGTGGTGCGATAGGCAGACTGCGGCGCGAGGCGCGCGACTCGCGTGAAGGGCGGCGACCAAGCATGAGGCGTGGGCCTGGCGTGAATCGGCGACTGGGCGGCCGCGGCGGCGCGCGCCGGAGAGTTTGGCGTTGGGGCACCGCGGTGCGGTGTGGAGAGCATCAGCCGCCCGGTCTCGGTTTTGTGTGGTCTGATGCTGCGCTTCGGCGCTTGGCGTGGGTTCCTCCCTGAACCAGATCAGCCACCGGTCTCGCCGGTTTGTCGCGGGGGTCAGTGTGGCTGATCGCCTGTCGATCAGTTCTTCCAAAGACTCATGGGTTGTCCCGGCGACGGCAATGTAGAGCGCCGATCGCGTGAGCCTGCAGTGCTCCGGCGGCCTAGGTTCTTGCTGCGAGCTGTCCGCAGGCTGCGCCGATGTCGGAGCCGCCGCTGTAGCGCTTGTGGGTGAAGGTGCCGGTGGCGTGGAGGGTGTCGCGGAAGCGGCGCTCGGAGGGGTCGGGGCTGCGGCGGAAGGGGTCGGAGGCGTCGTCGGCGATGCGGTTGTAGGGGATGACGCTGAGGCGCGGCATGCGGCCGGTGTCGCGGTGGAAGCGCTGGGCGAGGGCCGAGAGGGCGCGGGCGTCGTCGTCGCTGTCGTTGACGCCGTCGAGGAGCGTCACGGCCCAGAGCGGGGCGAGGCCGGTCGTGCGGGCGTGCTCGACGGCGGCGGCGTAGACGTCCTCGAGTGGGTGGGCGGCGTCGATGGGCATGAGCGAGCGGCGCCGCGCCGTGACGGCGGTGCCGATCGACCAGCCGAGACGCACGCGCGGAGCTTCGAGCGCGAGCCGCCGGATGCCGCCCGGGAGGCCCGAGGTGCAGACGGTGATTTTGCGGGCGTCGATGGCGCCGGCGCTCGGGTCGGTGAGCACGCGCAGGGCGCCGAGGACGTTGTCGAGGTTCGCGAGCGGCTCGCCCATGCCTTGAAAGACGATGCCGTGAACGCGCTCGCTCCGCTCGCGGGCGAGCGTGCGGCGGACGATGCGCACTTGCTCGACGATCTCCCACGTCTCGAGGTTGCGGCCGAGCCCGAGGCGGCCGGTGGCGCAGAACGCGCAGGCAAGCGCGCAGCCGACTTGTGAGCTCACGCAGACGCTGAAGCGACCAGCGCGCTCGAGCGGAATGCGGACGGTCTCGATCATCTTGCCGTCGTGCGTTCGGAGCGCAAGCTTGACGAACGGATCGAGCGCGCTCGCCTCGCGGCTTGCTTGCTCGAGCGTCGGCACGTGGCCGCGCGCCACGACGGCTTCGCGCGCGACGCGGCGCACCACGGAGCTCGGCTTGCTCACGTCGCCGTCGCGGTGCACCGTCGAAACGATGCGCCGCGCGTCCTCCACGCTGATGGCGGGGACGCGCGACGAGAGCTCTTCCGGCGTGACGCCTTGGAGCGCGATGGCCGGCTCTGGCACGCGGGGTCGATAGCACGCCCCCCGCGGCGGCACCCTCGGGCACCGGTCCCACCCTGGTGGTTAGAGGTGCGCATCGCTCCGCACCCGGGAAAAAGAGCGTGATCTCGAGGCTGGTGGTGCGGCGGGAGGCGCGACTACACTCGGAGGTCGTGGCGTACGAAGACTGGGACGACCACTACCGTAGTGCGAAGACGAGGACGGGTATGCACGGATCCACGGTCTTTCTGATTGCGTTCTTCACGGCGATCGCGACGGCAGCCGGCACCGTCTACACGATCGAGCGCTTCGACGTGTTCCACAAGCAGGCGGCCGCACCGGCCCCGGAAGCCATCGTTCCCGATCTGCGCGGCTTCACCGAAGCCGACGCGCGCGCGAACGCGCAGGCCTCGCACATCACGTTGATGGTCGGCTCGCACGAGGCGGCCGCGGACGCGAAGCCCGGCAGCGTCATTCGGCAGTCGATCCCCGCGGGCCAGCACGTGCCGCAAAATCATCCCGTGAGCATCGTGCTCGCGGACGAGCTGCCGAAGGTGCCGGCCGTCAC
Source organism: Polyangiaceae bacterium (assembly GCA_036274215.1). Lineage (GTDB taxonomy): Bacteria > Myxococcota_A > Polyangia > Polyangiales > Polyangiaceae > PMG-095. Next base: position 18,261 of record DASUGE010000522.1, read on the forward strand.
GGGCATGGCCGTGGTCGACGCCACCAAGCGTCTCGAGGAGAAGGGTTTCAAGCTGCAGGCGGCGCCTCCCGTCGCGAACGCCACGGTGCCCGAAGGTCAGATCGTGAGCCAGGACCCGGCCGCTGACGCGCCCGCCGAGAAGGGCAAGGTCGTCACGGTTCAGGTGTCCGCCGGTGCGGCGGAGGTGGCGGTTCCGAAGGTCATGGGCCTCTCGATCAACAACGCCAAAGCCGCGCTCGAGAAGGTGGGTCTCGTCGCGGAGGTGCGGTGGGTCTCGCTCGCGGAGACCCCGACGTTCATCGTCCTGAACCAAAAGCCCAAGCCGACCGAGAAGCTCAAGCCGGGCTCCAAGGTCGAGATCACCGCGAATCAGTAGTTCGCTCTCTCGGCGGGCATTGGCCGTCCAAGGCCACTGCCTTGACCTGACCGGTGAGGTCGACGGCGGTGACGCTTGGGGTGCCACTCGGCGGTTGGAGTGGTTCCGACGCTTTGCTTGGTGTGCGTTTCGGGGCCCCGGCCCCGAAACGGTCGCCTGCTGCCGGGCGCGTCCCGAGCCGCAGTCGTGCCCCGAACTCTGATTTCACTCGATGAAGTGCGCTTTCCGCTGCGGCTCGGTGCGTCAGCGGCAGCGATTTTTTTTGGTGTGAGGAGACGAGCTAGGCCCACCGACGGCGGCTCGTTGGGCCGCGGCGCGCGGGGCCGTGCTAGACTCATGCGTCCCGGCGGCCCCGTGTGTGAGGCCGGCCGGCGTAGCCCAGACGAGGATCATGGCGGCACGAAACCCCTTCGCGAGCTCCATTCCCGACATCTACGACGCGTACGCTCCGTACTCGTATCAGAGGAAGACGCTCTCGACGGGGTACTACGTCGTTCGCAACCTGCTGATTGTCGGCGCGCTCTGTGGTGGCTTCGTCGCGCTCTATCGCAACGACGTGCTGAGAGACCTCGCCCGTCGCGTGGGGCAGGAGCCGCGCTACCTCTCCGCCGAGCAGCTCCTGGTCGGCACTCCCGGTTGGGGCACGCCGCGGTCGATGGAACCCGTGCTCGGACAGGACGGCACCTCGCCGGTGCCGGCTCCCGTAGCCGTTCCGCCTGCCGCACCGACCGAAGCGGCCCTCGCCGCCGCGCCGACCAACGAAGCTCCGGCTCCCGCTGCTGCTCCAATCCCTCCACCGACGACGGAACCCGCCGCGGCGGCCCCGGTCGCCGCAGCACCGGCGCCCGTCGCTGCCGCGCCGACACCCGTCGCCGTGGCTCCGACTCCCGTCGCGCCCGCACCCGTTGCGGCTGCGCCGATCGATCCGCTCGCGCCCGTGAAG
>DASUGE010000523.1:0-2247 GCA_036274215.1 Polyangiaceae bacterium
CCGACGAACAGGCTCATCCCGAGCACGCCCGTTCCCATTCCCCAAACCACCAATTTCCCTTTGTTCATGTAGATGCTCCCTAGGGCGCGAGGATGCGCGTGATGCGCTCCTCGTAAAGACTCTCCGGATGGGCCGCGCGGAAGCGAGCGGCGCGCGCCTTCGCCTCGGCGAGACGCCCCGCGCGCACGAGCGCTTGGATGACGAGCAACTCGCGCTCGATGACGAGCGTTCCGCGCGGTGACTCCGTGGCGTGCTGCTCGAGGAGCCCGAGCGCGCGCGCGGGATCCGAATCGACCAAGCGACGCGCGGCTTCGAGCAGCTCGAGCTCGCGCGTCACACCCGCGCTCGGGCTCGGCGGCGATACGGGAGGTGGCGCCGCGAAGGTTGGGGGCACGACGGATGGCATCGGACCGACCGCCGACGGTTCGGCCACGGGCAGCTCGGGCGCGGGGTGCAGCGCGACGCTCGGTCGCGGCGCCTTCGGAACGGCGGAAGCTTGCGGCCGCGGCACGACGACCGAAGCAGCGGGAGGAGCCGGAGCGAGCGTGCGGCGCCCCACTTCGAGCCCGACCCCCACGACGCTCCCGAGCAAGGCACCGAGCGCGAGCTTCTGCACGAGGACGAGACTCCCGCCGACCATCGGCAACGACGCGAGCGCCACGACACGACGGCGCGAGCGGGCGAGCCGCGCCGGGTCCAGAGCGCCCGGAGGCTCGGCCGCGGCGAGCAGACGCCGCACCTCGGGCGAGGCGGCGTCGTCGTCGAGGAAACGGCGCGGCTCGTTCATGCGCCCTCCCCTTGGCGGAGCCGCCCGACGGCGCGCTGAAACTGCTCGCGCGCTGCGCGCAGGCGGGAATACACGGTGCCGAGCGGAATGCCGAGCTCGTCGGCGATCTGCGTCGTGGAGAGGCGCTCGAGCTCGAACATCACGAGCACCGCGCGCTTCGCTGGGTCCATGCCGTCGAGCACCTCGGCGAGCTGCTTTCGCGCTTCGCGCTCGGAAGCGACACGCTCCGGCCCGGGACTCGAGTCGGGCACGTGCGACTGATCGAGCTCGCCGGGGTCCTCCCGCCGGCGGCGCTCGGTCCGGCGGAAACGGTACGCCACGCGGAGAGCGACACCGTAGAGCCAGGTCGTGATGCGCGCCGAGCCCCGAAACGTGTGGAGCTTCTTGTGCACGACGACGAACACTTCCTGGACGGCATCGTCGAGCTCGCTCTCGCGCACCCCGAGCCGCTGGAGCGTCCGAAACACGAACGCAGCGTGCTCGTCATGGAGCTCGACCAGATCGAAGCCGCTCGTGTTCGTGGGGTCGGCACCCATGGCGATGGCACGCGTCACCTGGAGATGAGCGCCCGCGACGGCGCGTCTCCATCGAAAGAAAGTGTCTACGTGCCTCCGAGCTCCGCCCCGGCAAAGAGGAGCCCGCCGACCGCGCTCGATTGGAAGCCCGTTGCACCGGGGCTATCCACCTGAAATTCCTGACGAATCAACGGAAAGAGCGCCACGGCACCGGCGTGAAACCGGACGAGGGAGCTCGAGCGCACGATGAGCCGGAGGCCGGCATCCAGGGCCACCCACGGGAATGGGCCCGCGTTCACGGGCGTGAGGTCGCGGGCCACGACGGTGACGATGCCGCCCTCCGCCCCCGCGCAGAGGCCGAGAGCCAGGGCGGCTGAGGACGCCACCTTCGCGCAGGCGCCTAGGCCCAGCGTGTCGAGCCCGAGCTGCAAGTGCCCGTCGTCGGTCGTGACCGGAACCAGGATCCTCGCGCCGAACACCGGCGTGATGGGCGACACCGGAAGCGACACGTCGAGCGCAACGCCCGGCGCGAAGCGTGGCAGCGGACCGAGGGCACCTGCCGCCGCGACGAGGGTGCCCGGGATGGCGCGCGGTGACGGCGGCGGTGGGCATGGTGTGGCACGTTCCGATGGCGGTGCCGGCGTCTCCGCACAAAAAGGTGCCACGGGTGGTAGCGGCGGCGGCGACGGCGGTTGGTCGATCGGAAAGCTTGCGCTCGGCTGATTCGGCTCGAGGGCGGCGTTCGGATCGATCGTGAGCACGACGGCCAGCGTGACGGCGCCACCGAGCGCGGTGCAATCCTCGCCTGCGGTGCTCACGCGTCGCTGCCCGATGAGCTGGTCCGTTGACGTGCGCACCGTCAAATCGGCGTCGTAACCGCTCGCCGTGCGCACGACGTGCCCTTCGATCGTCCGCTCCGCAACGACCGAAAACGGATCGCGCCCG
>DASUGE010000524.1:0-2741 GCA_036274215.1 Polyangiaceae bacterium
GACTTGCCGAGCAGCGAGCTACCGAGCGGCGACTGGGGCGAGACGACGCTGATGGGACCGCCGGGTGCGTCGAGCTTGAGCCCGCCGCCCGCCGGACTCACGAGCACACGCTGGGCCTTGCCCGAAACGTCGAGGGTCACGACCGCTCCCGCGACGACCGGCGCCTCGGGCTCGCGCGGCGTGACCGGCAAGGCCTGCACGAGCGCAATCGCGGCCTCGAGCTCACGCGCGCGCGCCGCTTGACCGGCCGCCAGATACGAGAGCTCGATCTTGCGCGTGTCCTTGTCGTTCTCGGGTCGCGCCTCGGGGTGGTTCGCGGCTTCGGCCGCTTCGCGCGCCGCACGGTCGGCTTGCGCGAGCTCGGCGCGGAGCGCCGCGAGCAATGATGCGATGAGCGACGGCTTGTCGACAGTTGAAGGCGAGCCCATGCGCCGCGCATCCTACCGTTCAAGTCGACTGAGCGCGAAGGGCGCACATGGTGCGACAAATCGGCCTTTCTAACCCCGCGAAACGTCGTGTTCGGCTTCCCGAGCCGAACGCGCGCAGGCCATCATCGACTCATGCGCGCTGCTCCGCGCAACGTGGTTTTGCCGGCGGTCGGGCTCGCATGGTGCCTCGCCGGCTGTCACGGCTCCATCACCAGCACGACGGGAGAAGCGGGCGGCACGACGGGCGCGGGAGCGAGCGGCGCCACGGGAGGCTCTAGTACGAGCGGTGGCTCTGGGGGTAGCGCCGCAACTTCCGGTAGCTCGGGCAGGGGTGGCGCGGCAGCGCGCGGCGGCGCGAGCGGCGCTTCGGGCCAATCGGCAGGCGGCCCGATCCCGACTGCGCTCGAGAGCGGCGCCCGACGCCTGACCCGCAGCGAGCTCGACAACATCGCCCGCGACCTCTTCGGCGACGACACGAGCCCCGCGCAGAAGGTGCTCGCCGAGGACGAGTTCAATCCCTTCGACAACGATTACACGCTCCAGCGCGCCTCACGCGCGCTCATCGATTCCCTCGAGGCGCTCGCCGACGACGTCGCGGCGCGCGCGCTCGCGTCCGGAGCCCGCGGCAAGGTCGTTCCCTGCACGCCGTCCGGCGCGGGCGATACCGCGTGCTTCCGCGAGACCGTCACGGCGCTCGGCCTGCGGCTCTTCCGGCGACCCCTCTCCGGCGACGAAGTCAGCGCGTACATGACGCTCCAGGCGTTCTCGACCGAGGACAACCCCGACGTCCCTCACGACTTTTACACGGGCATCGAGCTCGTCGTGCGCAGCATGCTGCAAGATCCCGAGTTCCTCTACCGGCTCGAGCTCGGCACGCCACAGGCCGAAGCCGGCGTCTTCAAGCTCGGCGAGTACGAGCTCGCGACGCGGCTCTCCTTCTTGCTCTGGGGCAGCACGCCGAGCGACGACCTCTTGCAGAGCGCGGCCGACAACGGACTCTCGGCGGCAAATGCTCGGCGTACCGTCGCCGAGGGCATGCTCGACGACGACCGCGCACGCGACGCCGTGCATCGCTTCCACGCGATGTGGCTCGGCTACCGCAGCATTCCGGCGAGCGCCGAGCTGGCCTCGGCGTTCGACCTCGAAACCACGCGCCTCATCGATCGCGTCGTGTTCGACGAGCCGAAGAGCTACCTCGAGCTCTTCACGTCGCCCCAAACCTACGTGAACAATCTGCTCGCCGACCAATACGGGCTCACACGACCGAGCGGTGGCGAAGGTTGGGTCAGCTACGGCGCAACGGGACGCGAGGGCATCCTGTCGCACGGCAGCGTGCTCGCTGCGTTCAGCAAGTTCTCGGACACGAGCCCCACCCAGCGCGGGATTTTCGTGCAGACGCGGCTGCTCTGCAACAAGGTCGATCCGCCGCCCGCGAACGTGAACGTCGACCAGCCGCCGACCTCGTCCACCTCTGCGTGCAAATACGACCGCTACGTCGCGCACCGCACGACCTCGAGCTGCGCGGGCTGCCACAGTAACCTCGACCCCATCGGCTTCGGGCTCGAGCAGTACGACATCGGCGGGCGCCTGCGCACGCACGACGACGGGCACCCCGAGTGCACCATCGACGGGCAGGGCGAGCTTCCGGGCTACGGCACGTTCAGCGGTCCGGGCGAGCTCGCGGAGAAGCTCGTCGCGAGCGGCGAGCTCTCGAGCTGTTTCGTCGAGCAGTGGCTCTCGTACGCGCTCGGCCGCCACGTCGCCGGCAACGAGGCGGGCGTCGTCGACGAGCTGTCGCGTGGTTTCTCGGACAAGAGCTACGCCGCGAAGGAGCTGCTCCTCGACTACGTGGCGAGCGATCGCTTCGCCCTCCGGCGCGAGGAGCCCGCACCATGACGTTACGCCTGCCGCGAAGAACCGTGCTCCGCGCCCTCGGTGGCATTGGGGTGAGCCTGCCTATCCTCGAGTGCATGCTCGACTCGCACGGCGAGGCCCTCGCTCAGTCGAGCGGTATGCCGCTGCGCTACGCCATCGTGTTCGCCGGGCAAGCGCTCGGCGGGGACGGTTGGGAGGAAGACCACTCGCAGGTGGCGGGGGGTTCGCACGACGGAAGCCGGCCATTTCATCGTGCCGCCCGAGACCGGCGCGAGCTACACCGTGACGACGCCGCTCACGGCGCTCGACGACCTCGGCCTGCTCGGCGACGTGAGCCTCGTCTCGGGGCTCGCCATTCCCTTCAACGCAAGCTCGGTCGAGCCGGGCGACGTACCCGCGGGCGGCGCCTTCCGTGACTTTCACGGCGGCGGCGCGGGG
>DASUGE010000525.1:0-7556 GCA_036274215.1 Polyangiaceae bacterium
TCCCGCGCCGCCGCCCGCGCTTCCGCCGTTGCTCGGCGTGCCACCGGTACCGGTTCCAGCTTGGGCGCCGCCATTGCCGCTCATCGGCAGCGTGCCGCCGTTCGCATTCGCTCCGCCGACGCTCATACCGGCGACGCCACCGTGACCACCGCTCGTCAGGCCGCTCGCGCCGGCGTTCGACTTGCCAGCGGACGATGCTGCGCTCGCCGACGCCGCTTCACCGCCCAAGCCGGTGTCCTCTCCGTTCGCACACGACGCGAGACCAGTGCCGACTGCGAAACAAAGACCAAAGGCGGCGCTCAAGGGACGCCGAACGCGACGAGCCGAGTTCATCATCACGTGGGGTATCATCTGCTTGCGGAGGGGGCCAGCTCGTTCGCGGCCGCCGCATTCCCGAGGAGCGGGTGATGGATCGCGCTCTCGGTGGAAGAATTTCAACCGCGCGAGCAGAATCGCCGTGCGAGCCACGCGCGCACGCGCCGTCGTGCGCGTGGGTGCGATTCAGTAACCGCACCTGGCGGTTCGAGCGCGCACCGCGAGGGTTTAGCGTTCGGCGTGCGAAAATGACGGGACTGATGCGATTTAGCGGCGCGTGCGTCAGTACGGCGATTGGCCGTTGACGTTCCCGCCAGGCGCGTAGTCGCAGAGCACGGTGTTGTGAAAACGCACGCTCGGGCAGTTCACGATCGCGCAGCCGATCCGCGCGCTGTCCCGCCAAACGAGTTGCGTGTAGTGCTTCGCGCTCGAGAGCTCGCCAGGCACGTAGTCGGACGCCTCGCTCATCCAGTGGCCGACGGCATCGGAAGGGTCGACGCTGCTCGCACTCGAGGAGTAGATGTTCTCGCCGACGTCGTCGGAGCCACCGAGCGTCGCATAGTCCTTGGTGCGGTTCGCGTTGTCATCGACAAAGCTCCCGCCGCTGCTCTGGCATTTGCTCAGGTAATTGTACGCGGTGTCCGCGAGCACCGCGTCCCACGTCACGAGTGGAAGCTCGGGCATGGGCTTGGGCATCAGGTTGCCCCGGCGCGCGTCGTTGTGCGCCTTCACGAACGCGTCGATGAGCGTCTGGCTGAGTGGGTTCGTATGATTCGAGGTGGCGCTGGTGCCCGCCGCGCCGCCGCCTGTCGCCGCGCTGCCGCCCGTCCCGGTCGTGTCCCCGCTGCCACCCGAGCCGCCCGAGCCGCCGCTCCCGCCGTTGCCGCTCGTCCCGCCGGATGCGTCCTCACCCGCCTCGGCGCCACTCCCGCTGCCACCCGAGCCGCCCGACCCGCCTTTCGCCGGTGCTGCGCCGGCGCCTGCCGCGCTTCTGCCGGAGCTGCCGCCGCTGCCTCCCTTGCTGGAAGTGCCTGAAGTCCCGCTCGTGCCGCCCGTCCCGCTGTCTTCGCCCGCGAGATCCGAGGATGCGTCCATGCTCCCCGAGCAACCCGTAAAAACGGCAATGAGCGCGACTAGACCGTAACGAAGCATTCCAAGATCCGAAAAGACAGAAGCAGCCCGCGACCTGTACGTCTCGGGCTCACCCTTGGAACTTTGAGACACCTCTGGGGGAAGCGCCAGCCCCGTCGCACGTCGCGCCCGAAAGCGTCCGCGAAAGCCGAGATTTTTTCCGTCGAGGGTGTGCGGTCACACGGTACTCGGCCTTGCGACTCGCTGCGTCGCGCGCTCCGTGCACGGGCCAGCGCCACGCGGTCGCGACCGTGCGCGCGCCGCGAGACAGCGGCGCGGGCTTCACGAAAACATAACTCTGGAGGAGCTCCGCGCCGAGGCGCGCCAGCGCGTCGCGCTCGGCTTTCGTCTCGACGCCTTCCCACACCAAGTCGTGGGCGCGAAGCTCTCGCTGACACACGCCGAGCACCGAGCGCACGACGCTGTCTTTTCGGCTCGACGTGTCGATCCCGCGTGCGAGCTTCGACGCGAGCTTCGCCGCATGGAGCCGATGCTCGGCTGCGCGTTCCACGTCGCCGTCGGCAAGCACGTGCTGCCGCGTCGTCTGTGACGGCGCGGCGCGAGCTCCGTGCGGCAACGTACGGTGATGTGTGACGAGGTGAGGCGAGACGTGGCTCGTTGCGCCCATTCTCGTGAAAATTTCCAGCCCGAAGGAATTTGCGGCCCGCGACGTGTGATTTCGCGGCCGCGGTGACCCATCCGCTGGGGGTCGGGGGTCGTGAAAAGGTGAATGGTCTCCCGACCGCTCCGCTTGGGCCGAGGCGCCGGTGTCGCTATCGCCGCGCTCGCGGTGGGGTGCGTCGGCAAGATCAGCGACCCGACTCCCGGTGCGTCCGGGTCGACGCCGGGCGGACCGGGCTCGGGCAGTGGTGCGACGATGGGCTCCGGCGCTACGTCGAGCAGCGGCGGCGCGGGCACGGCTGGCACGTCGGGTAAGGGCAGCTCCGGCTCGTCGGGTCAAAGCTCCGGCGGCAACAACGCGAGCGGCGGCTCGGGCGCTTCGAGCTCGGGCGGCACGGCGGTGGGCGGAAACGGTCAGGCCGTGCCGAGCTTCGCTTGCGACGACGGCGTCGCGCCGCCGGCCGAGTCACTGCGCCGCCTCACGATGACCGAGTACAAGAACACCGTCGCCGACCTCGTGAGCTTCGCGCTCGGCGGGGACTCGGCGAGCATCAAGACGGTCACCACGGCGATCGCCTCCGCGCTCGCGTCGCTGCCCGACGACGTGCGCCAGGCCGTCCCGCAGGATCTGCACGGGAGCTTCCGCCGCCTCGACCAGACGTTGCAGCAAGCCCATGTCGACGGCGCTTACCAGGTCGGGACCGCGCTCGGCGCCGCGCTCACGCAAGCGTCCGTCATCGGCAAGGTCGTCGGCGACTGCGCAACGGACAGCTCGTCGTCGAACGACGACGCGTGCCTCGACACGTTCGTGCGTGGATTCGGTGCGCGCGCCCTGCGGCACCCGCTCAGCGACGACGACGTGAGCTTCTACAAGTCGGTCTACGGGTCCACGGCGGCAGCGGATCCGGCGGCTTATGCCGACGTGATCGGCGTGATGCTGAGCTCGCCCGAAGCGCTCTACTTCGTCGAGCACGGCGACCAGGCTGTCTCGGGACAAAAGGGCGTCTACGAGCTCTCCGCCTACGAGCTCGCGTCGCGGCTTTCGTATCAGCTCTGGCAGACGGCGCCGGACGACGAGCTCATCGCCGCGGCCGACGACGGCAGCTTGCTCGACGAGAGCGTCTACCAGGCCGAGGTCGAGCGCCTGATCGCCGACCCACGCTCGAAGGCGACGCTCGCCGAGTTTTTCGCCGATTGGGTCAAGGTCCAGGATCTGCCGGCGCTCGACGCCAAAAACCAGGACGCGGTGTTCAAGGCCTTCGCGGGCGGCGACCTCCCCGACGCGAGCCTGCGCCAGGCCATGATCGACGACGTGCTCGGTCTCTTCGATTACCACACGTGGACGAAGCCCTCCGGCGTCGCCGACCTCCTCACGACGGAGCTCTCGTTCGCCAAGAACGATCGTCTGGCGCTCATTTACGGCGTCGACGCCTGGAACGGCAAAGACGACCCGCCGAGCCTCCCTGCGGGCGAGCGCCCCGGCCTGCTCACGCGCGCGCTCTTCCTCTCGACCGGCTCTCCCAACACGCGACCGATCATGAAGGGCGTCTTCATCCGCAAGACGATCCTGTGCGACGAGATCGGCGACCCGCCCGCAGGGGCGAACGCCATGCCGCCGAAGCTCGAGCCCGGCATGACCACGCGCGAGAGCGTCGAGGCCATCACGGAGATGCAGGGCACCATCTGCGCGGGCTGCCACAAGGCCCAAATCAACCCGCTCGGCTTCGCGACGGAAGACTTCGACTCGCTCGGCCGCTTCCGCACCGAGCAGCAGCTCTTCGACGACACCGGCAAGAAGACCGGCACCAAGGCCGTGGACACGTCGAGCGTTCCGGAGGTGAACGAGGGTGACCCCACGGCCGTGAGCGGCGCCTCCGAGCTCATGACGCTCATCCAGCAGAGCGGCAAGGTCGAGGCCTGCCTCGCTCGCAACTTCTTCCGCTTCACGTACGCCCGCTGGGACGACCCGACCAAGGACGGCTGCGCGCTCGAGCCCGTCCGGCAAGCGATCAGCGGCAACGGCAAGCTCCAGGACCTGCTCGCCGCGACCGTTCGGACCAACGCCTTCCACCGCCGCGCGTTCGAGTGAGAGGAACCAGATGGCACGCAGAGTGATCGACATCACGCGCCGGCAGTTCCTGCTCGGCACCGCAGGCGTCACGGTCGGTTTGCCGATCCTGCCCTCCTTGCTCACGAAGTCCGCGTACGGCGCCGACCCGACCTTCACGCGCCCGCCGCGTCTCTACTGGATCACGAGCGAGCACGGCGGAGCTTTCGAGTCGAGCATGTTCCCGAGCGCTTCCCTGCTCGCGGACAGCCAGGCCCTCTACTCCGATCACACCGTGCGCGCCGGCGCGCTCGCCCCCACGACCAGCGGCGACAGCACGGTCCTCTCCGACATCCTGCGCGCCAAGTCCTCCGTCTTCACGCCCTCGCTCGTATCGAAGATGAACGTGCTGTGGGGCCTCGACGTGCCGTTTTACATCGCGCACAACACGGGCCTTCACCTCGGCAACTACGCGCGCAACGACGGCAACGGGGACGAGGGCAAGGACGTGCAGGCCTTCCCGCGCCCCACCATCGACCAGATCATGGCCTGGTCACCCTCCTTCTATCCGGATCTCGGCAGCATCCGCGAGCGCGCGCTGATCCTCGGCGGGCGCCCCGTCTCCTGGAACTACTCGAACCCCGACTCGCAGTCGGGCTCGATCGACAACATTCGCGGCACCTCGAGCTCGCTCGACGCGTTCAAGAAAATCTTCGTGAAGCAGGACACGACGACGCCCCTGCGCGCGCCGATCGTCGACCACGTGCTCGAGAGCTACAATCGCCTGAAAAACGCCAACACCCGCCTCTCCGCGGGCGACAAGCAGCGCCTCGACGACCACATCGCGCGCATCGCCGAGCTCGAGCGCAAGCTCACGGCGGGCGGCAGCGCCTCCTGCGGCGACGTGACCGCGCCGACCGACGACGCGAACAAGCACAACGGCAACAACCCGACCGACGCCGGCAAGCAAATCTCGCTCTACAACGAGGTCGCGGCCGTCGCTTTCATGTGTGGAACCAGCCGCATCGCCGTCGTGTGCAACGGCGACACCGCCGCTTACGACTCCTACGGTGGCGACTGGCATCAAGAGGTCGCGCACCAGTGGCAAAACGACGACCCGCAGCAGAAGCTCGTCACCTCGTACCAGAGCTTCTTCGAGAGCAGCTTCCTCGACATGGCGGCGCGCCTTGACGTCGAAGAAGCGGGCGGCACCACCTACCTCGACAACTCCCTCGTCGTCTGGACCCAGGAATCCGGCATGGAGACGCACGGCTCCGTCTCGATCCCGGTCGTCACGTTCGGTGGCGCGAGCGGCTTCCTCAAGACCGGCCAGCTCATCGACTTCCGGCGCACCACGAACAAGAGCTCCGAGTACACGCCCGAAGGCGGCAGCAAGCAGGTCCTCGGCCTGCTCTACTCGCAATGGCTCGCGACCGTGCTCCAAGCGATGGGCGTCCCCCCGAGCGAGTTCGAGCGCTGGGATCACAAAGGCTACGGCGTCCCCTACCTCGGCACCGTCGACTGGGGTCCGCCCTTCAAATCCCACTACACGAGCACGACGTCCCGCTACTTCACGGACGCGAGCAACATCCTGCCGTTCCTGAAGGCGTAGCGAACGAGCGGGAGGGATGCGCCCCGGGGGCGCTGACGCGCGCCATGAAGGCGCGGCGCGAAGGCGAAAATCCCGAAGGCCAGGCCGTGGAAGGCGTCGCCGATCGACGGCGTTTCGAGTCGCGGATGCTGCGATCGAGAGCCAGCACGAGGTTCGAGTAGTTCCTGCGACGTTAGTGCGCAGCCTGGGAGTCGGAGCGAGGGGCGAGCGTTCGAGCTCGGAACGACAGCAACGGACCGGCATCACCAAAGCGGGCCCCGCACCGGTGCGCAGGGCGCTCGTGCAAGCGGCGTGGAACTTACGACGATTCCGCCCCGCCGATCCGATCAGCCTCTGGGCACCCCGTCGACGGATTGCCACCTATGCGCCTCGAGCGCGGATAGTCGATTGAGACAGCCCGCTGCTTGCTCCCTCGTCTCGCTCGCACAACGTCCACATGTGCCGGAAAAGACGGCTTTCGGGGGACGTCTATCCTTGACCGCAAGGCCACCCCATAGTCGCGCGCGGGTGCCCCCAAGCGCCGGCATGGCGGGGCGGTGACGAGCGGCGCCCACGTGGGCGGCGGCGGGCGGTGATACGCGGGGACGGGCGCGGGCGGCGACGAGCCAATAACCGGTGATGTCGCGGCGAGGTCGAACGGTGTGGGAGCGATGTCGTGGGGAGCCACGCGGCGATGCCGTCACCTGGCGGAGACGTTGAACGACGTGGAAATGAGGTTGTGGCGTGCCACGCCGCGGCAACGCTGTGACGACGGACGAGCTCGTTGGGCGGCGCGGTGCTCGGCCTCGGGGCCGTGGGCTCGTGGGAGACGGAGACGCCGCCCGCCGTTAACAACCACCCCGAGGCCTGGAGCGGTAGTGTCTTGGTGCTGCTAACGAGGTCTCGCGTTCCGTGAGTATTTTCTTCGGAAAGTGCTTGACGAGCTTCGCGGGGGTCGATTTACGGGCGACGCCGCTTGTGCAGGAAGTGTCGCGTCGGCGCGTCAGGTTGAGCGGTGGCTCGCTTTTGGCGCTTGGGTGACTTTGCTGTCGTCTTTGTGCGCAGAACGACGTCAGACGGGTGCGGGCGAGGGCGAAAATCTACGTGTTAGAGAGGGGCTTGGAGACTCCGACGCCCGATGCGTCGCGTGGTCAGGGAGGTTCGATCATGTCAGCAGCAGTCGTTTTGGAGGGTAACGACGCCTCATGGCGTCAGGCACATGAAGCGCTCGTTCGTCTCGCGGCCGAGCGCGCGGGGCTCGATTTTGAAGAAGGGCGCGCGCTTCGCCGAGCGCGCCGCTCGGGAGCGCACGTGCGACTCGGCTTCGCGTCGTTCCGGGAATACGCTGAGCGTCTTTTCGGCTACGGCCCCAAGCTCACGCAGGACAAGCTTCGCGTCGCCGAAGCCCTCGAGGAGCTACCCGAAATCGCAGGGGCGCTCCAAACGGGCGCCATCAACTTCTCGGTCGCACGCGAGCTCACGCGCGTCGCCGTTCCGTCCACCGAAAAGGAGTGGCTCGAAGCCGCCCGCGGCCGGACCGTGCGTGACGTCGAGCAGCTCGTCTCCGGGCATCGTCCGGGAAACCTCCCTGACGACGTTCCGGATTCTCGGCTCAAGCGCCACGTGCTTCGGCTCGAGCTCTCCGGCGAGGCGCTCGCGACCTTCCGCGAAGCGATGGCGAAAATCCGCCGGGATGCGGGAGAGCCGCTCGACGAGGACGCAGCCTTTCTGCTGCTCTGCCGGCAGGCCCTCGACGGCGATCGGGAACCCGGGCGTTCGAGCTACCAAATCGCACTCACGGTTTGCCAGCGCTGCCGTCAGGCCACGCAGCAGGGGCGCGGTGGGCTCATC
>DASUGE010000526.1:0-9304 GCA_036274215.1 Polyangiaceae bacterium
CCTTCGGTTGCTGCGGTGGGCGCTCGACGAGCGCGCGCTCGAGCTCGGTGCACAGCTCCGAAACACGATCGACCGGCTCAGCGAGACCGAGGACCTCGCGCCCCGCGGGCTCGTGAAACGTTTCGAGGACGTCGGCGCTGCGCGCTGCGCCGGCCAAGCCGTCACGCAGCGCTCCGAGCTCGCGCGGCGTGGCCTCGCCGAGGGCCGCGCGCATCGCGAGCCGCTCGAGATCACCCACGCCGCCCAGGGCGCTACGGAGCTCGGCCCGCAGCCGCGGGTTCTGCACGAACAGCTCCACCTGATCGAGCCGGCGCCGGATCCGCGCCACGTCGGCGAGCGGCGAGAGCAGGCGGCGGCGGAGCAGGCGCGCCCCCGGAGGCGTCACCGTGCAGTCGAGCACGCCGAGCAGCGAAGCGGCGCGACCCGCGGGGCTCTCCACGAGCTCGAGGTGCTCCTGCGCCGTCGGATCGATGACGAGCGTCGAGGACGGCTCGAAGCGCACGATGCGGCGCACGGGCAGCGCCACGCCGGGGCTACACGCTCGCGCGAACCGGAGCACGCGCGCCACCGCGCGGCGCGCCGCCGCATCGATCCTGTCCGCCTCCGCCGCGAGCTCTCCGAGCGCCGCCGCCACTGCCTCCTCCGCGAGCGGCGGATCGTCACGCAGGGCCGTGCGGCCGAGGGCGGCGACGCCGGCGCGCGTTCCCTGCACGAGCTCGGGCGTCACCTCGCCCTCGGTGCCGAGCAAGACCTCGCGCGCGTGGGCGCGACCGAGCTCCGCGAGCAACAGCGCCGGATCGGGCACGCTCGCCGCAGCGAGCTCCCCCGTCGAGAGATCGAGCAACGCGAGACCCACTTGCTCGGGACCGAGCTCGACCGCGGCCAGGTAATTGTTGGTGCCCGCGTCGAGCTGCTCGCGATCGGTGATGAGCCCGGGCGTGATCACGCGCACGACTTCGCGCGGCACGATGCCCTTCACCTTCGAGGGATCCGCGAGCTGCTCGCAGAGCGCCACCTTGTGACCGAGCTCGAGCAGCTTCGCGACGTAACCCGCGGCGGCGTGGTGCGGGACGCCCGCCATCGGGATCTCGTCCGGCTTGCCGCGGTTGCGGCTCGTGAGCGTGAGATCGAGCAGCCGCGCGCCGAGGACGGCGTCGTCGCCGAACATCTCGTAGAAATCCCCGAGCCGAAAGAAGACGATGGCGTCCGGATGGGCGCGCTTGGCCGCCGCGTGCTGTTGCATCACGGGCGTCGCCTTGGCGTTCACGGCTTCAAAATACCGGCCAGGGATCCTGGATCAAGAGCGTGTCCAGCGTCATGAGCGACACGCCGAGGCTCGCGCCGTCCACCACCATCAGACTCTCGTACTCGGGCACGTAGGCGATGTGCTGCGGCAAGACGACGCTCGACTGCGCCGTCAGGGAGCCGGTCAGTGGGTAGAAACCGCCGGTCTGGTCCCACACGAAGGCCATGTCACGCACGCTCGGCAAAGAGCCGCGGTAGACGGCGAAGCGCGACGTGAGGTTCTCGAAGATGCAGTTGGCCGCGCCGTTCGGCTCGTTCAGCGTGATGCCGCGCGTGTACTTCGCGTCCACGTCGGGCACGTACGGATCATAGCGACACGGGCCGTCGTCGGGCGTGCCGGGGCCCACGCCGGTATCGCGGCACTTGGCGGCCGTCTTGTCCGGGCCGCACGTGTCGGTGGTCGCGAGCTCGAACGCGCGATTTTTGAACCAGCGCTTCTGCGGGTCGCAGTCGCGAATGCAGCGATCCCCGTGCGCGTGGTCGACGACGGTATCGTGGAGCCAGCTCGGTATGCCGTTCGTGAGCACCCACTGGTTGGCGCCGCGCACGGTGTACTTCACGCCGCCCGGGAAGCAGTACGCGACCGCCGCCTTGATCTTGTCGGGGAAAGCGTCGTGCGCCGCCTGTTGCTCCTCACGCAAGGCTTCGTCGGCGTCGGGGTCGACGAAGGGCAACGTACGCGGGCGGATGACGAGGTGGTCTTGGTAGGCCTCGATGATCCGGAAATCGCGATTCGACTCGAGGTCCTCCGCTTGGCCCGGCGGAGGCCCGAAGGCCTCCAGGCATTCCTCGCGCCCGCCCCCGGCGAGTCCCCGGAGCGACTGCCAATACGGATCGGTGAGGGCCGGAAAGTCGCCGGTGATCTGCACGTAGTCGGCGTGGCCCTTCGCCTTGTCGTCGTCGTCGCCCTCCGCGAAGTCGCGCGCCGCCTGCTCCGAGAGGCCGAGCATCTCGCGGGCGTAGCTCGTCATGGCGTCCACGTCGTACACGGCGTTGCCGCAGTAATACGCCGCGGGATCGCTCACGACACCGTTCTGGCTGGGGTCGAGGCCGAGGCCGCTCAGGTCGAAGAAACCGCTCTGGTAATCGCCCACGACGCGCCCTTCGTACACGAGCACGTTGTGATCGCTCGCGAGGTAGGAGCGCGGCTCGCTCAGCGGCAGGGTCAGGCCGTTCTGGTCCTGGTCCGGCTTGGGAGCGGTGGGCAGCTCCAGGCTCGGGCTCCCCTGCTCGTAGAGCGAGGTCCCCACGTACACCTGCGCGGGCACGCCGTCGCCGCCGTCGGGCGAGGCGAACGGCACGGCCATGAGCTTCGGTCGCTCGTCGACCTTCACCTGGGTGTTGGAGCGCGGCGGCTCGAAGCGCGGCAGCGCTCGCAGTGCGGGCGCGCCGATGCCGAGCGTGGCGTCCGCGAGCCCGAACAACGCCGAGCGCGTGCGGTGGGGCTGCACCATGTTGCAGCTCGATTCGCCCGTGACGGTCTTCGTGCCGGACTCACCGTCCGGAACGGGCTGTCCGGACTCGTCGAGCTGATACGTGTAGAACGCGATGTCGGCCGCGTCGTTGGCGCAGCCTCGAAAATCCGGCGTCGACGAGGCATTGGCGCCGATCGGCCGCCGGCACTTGCGGTCGAAGTCGTCGACGTCGACCACCCAGACCTGACCGTTCGTGAGCAGCACCAAGCCGAACAGGCCGCGTAAGAGCTTCGGTCGCGCACCCTGCGTATGGTCGGCGCTGGACCGGTACTGCACCTCGGGCGGCGGCGGATCGATGGGCAGCGACGGATCCGGATCGCACTCCGTGCCGAGCTCGGCCACACCCGTCGCCGGATCGGAGTCCGCGAGGTCGCGCAGCGCGAACGTCAGATCGGCGATCGGAGCCGGGAACTGCAAGCGATCGGCCGGCTCGCGCGGCTGCTTCGGCGAGCCGGGCCGCACGATCGGCGTGCGATCCGTGACGCCCTCGCTCACGTCGAACATCAATACGCTCGAGGTCGGCTGATCGTTCGAGTCGATCGCGTACACGTATTGCTTGCCGGCCGGCGTGACCGGCGTCACCGCAACGCGCGAGGTGGTGACCACGCGCGCGGGCTCCGCGAGGGACATCGGCAGGAGCGGAGGCAGCTCGTGCGCGCCGCACACGGAGGTCGTGTCGAGCACGTGCACGAGCGGAACGCCGAGATCGCCGACGAACAGCCGATCGTCGCTGACGCCGAAGCCGGACGGCCGCGATCCCGCGTTCGTGAAAGGCGGCGAGGACGGCTGCTCGAGCATGCAGCCCTTGGAAACGGCGAGATCCGGCGGCAGCTGCTGCTTCTGCCCGCTCGAATCGGGCGCGTTCGAAAGCACGATCTCGCGATCGATGACGCACGGCGCGAAGGTCCCCGGCTCGCGGTCCAAAATCGCCTGGGCATCGAGCACGACGAGCCGCCCCTCGTCGGGCAGCGCAACCACGAGCTTGCGGCGCCCGCTCGGCCCTTCCTCCGTCGTGAGGTTGGCGGCGCAGTCACGCCCGTTGGGCAAGCGGCACTCGAAGCCGCCGCCGTCGAGCGCGACCCATCTGCCGTAATACGGGTACTCGCCCGGGCCCGCCGTCGCGGTGCACTCCGCGGCGCTCGCGGCGTCGACGACGGAGTAGCGCGTCCCGCCCGGCGGCTCCTTGCTCTCGGGCGTCGTCCTGTCGGCGCACGTCTCCGAGATGGTTCCGTCCGCTGCCGGCGGCTCGACGAGCATCGCGATCTCGCCGGGGGCCGAGGGCAGGCGGCACGCGGGGAAGGTGGTCACGTCGCGCTGCGACTGCGGGATGCCCTGCGCGACCGAGGCCACCTTGGGCGCGCCGATGCAATCGGTGGGGATGGCGCTGATGCCCGTCTTCCCCGTGGTCGTGAGCCCCACGAAGCTCGCGGTCCCGCCGGGCGTGGTCACGATGTCCCCCGGCCGGCTCGGCAGGCGCAAGAAGTTGTAGCCTGGGATCGTCAGGTCGGTGTCCACGACGATCGCGTTCTTCACGTCGACGATGGCGATCTCGTCCGTCGCGGTCTGCGTGACCAGCGCATCGAGCAGGGTCTCTGCCGGCTCGTTGTCGACGTCGGGGCATCGATCCCGCGGCACGCCGCTCTCGATGCCGCGACAGACGAAGGTGACCTCGCTGCTCGCCTGCAGCGAGCGGAGCTTCGCCTCGACCGTCTGCTGATTGCAGCCGTAGCTCGCGAAGACGAACGGCAGCGCCAAGGCACCGAGCCCGAGACGGTTCCAAACCCCGTTTCCGTTCACTTGGAGGACCTCGGAGCCACGGGCTGTTCGATGCTGCCGATGATCGCGCCGTAGGTGCGGGGATGCCGCTGATCGAGATCAACCACGCCGATGTACGAGTCGGTGAAGTGCGCGACGTAGCCCAGGGAGTGCTCGGCGTCGACCACGAAGGCCTGCGGACCGCGGCCCGTCAGGATCTCGGTGTCGATGCGTTGTCGCTCGATGTCGTAGACGACGATGCGCCGCGAATCGAAGCAGACGGCGAACGCCCTTCGCTCGCGCTCACCCTGGGGATTGACGATCGGGCCGACGACGACCCGCGCCGGCCCGTAGCCGAGCGCCATCGCGAGCTGGATCGCCGGAACGTCGAGCGGCCCCGGCTGCTCGAGCGTTTCACGCTGCGTGTGCCCGACGAGCAGGCTCGGCGGGGCGCGATTCGTGACGAGCACGTCGAGCGGCACCGCGGCCGCGGTGTTCAGGCACGCGAGGTAGTCGGGGTTGTCCACCGTGCAGCCAGGGTCGAGGGCGCACCCGAGGTCGATGCCGAAGCGCTCCGCGCAGCGCTGCTCCTCCAGGCGACGCAGCGACCCGTCGATCGCGAGGCCGCGGGAGTCAGAGCCGTTGGCGTTCGCGAGAATGCGCACGCCCTGGACCGCCTTCGTGTAAGGCCGCGGCGGGTTCGAATCGGCGTCGGCGAAGACGCGCACGAGCTGCAACCAGGGGGTGCCCCGGAACGAGGTCAGGAAATCGGGACCTTGGGTGTTGCCGGCGACGACGTCCGCCCACGGTCGCGGTACCGCGCCGATGCCCATCGGCTGACCGTCGCTGAACTGGAGCGTGAACTGGTAGCTCGGTCCATTGTCGACGCCGGAGCCTTCGCCCCAGGTGTTCTGGAACAGGCCGAGCGCCGACGACGTCTGGTTGGTGACCATGACGAAGCGCGCCGTCTCGTCCGCGTCGATGCCGAACGGCTCGGGCAGCAGCGAATCGCCGCGCGTGTTCTCGGCCGCCGGCCGGTTACCGCGCCGGTGGTCGTCCGCGCATTCGCCTTCCTGATCGGGCTCGGATTGTCCGCATTCGAGCCGGCCCGGAACACCGCCGCGCTCGAGCACGTCGATCCAGTGCAGCGTGGCGTCGCCGCGCACGGGCACGAACAGACGGCCCTGCTCCGTGCCCGCCGCGCTCGGCGGCCGCGTGCGGTAGACGATGTCCGTCGCGAAGGCGCCGATCCGTACGGAGTCCACGAGGATGCCGTCACGCTGAGGCAGGATGAAGCGGCAGCGACCGGGGTAGAGCTGACGCTCCGCGGGGCTGAGCTCGCCGAGCGAACCGCACGCGCCCTGGTAGTTGCCCGTGTCGGCGACGCACCAGTAGCTCCGCGGATTTCCCGCCACGGGCTGCTCGCCCGGTGCCGGAGCGTCACAGCGTGGCTTCGCCGGATCGGTGCAATCCGCGTCGACCGCGCACGTCTGCGGGAGCCGCGCGCGCACCGCGTCGAGGTTCCAGCTGACGACAGTGCCGGAGTTGTACTGGAGGTCGAAGTCGCTGTTCGCGATGAACAGGTGCGACGCATCGGCATCGAGCGCGAGACCGACGGGAAAGTAGACGCTACGATCCGTCGGCGGGTCGACGCCTTCACCCGACGGAAAGCAGCCGCCGAGGAGCAGAAAGAGAGCAAGCGACGCGCGGGGCGCCATAGGGCGGCGGAGCGTAGAGGCTCGACCTCCACTCAGCAACCCCGCTCGCTAGAGCCGCGCCCCAAAGCGCGCAGAGGAGGCTCAGAGCTCGAGGATGACGACGCCGCGCTCGGTCTCGTCCTCGCGGCGCTCGTCGCCCGGACGACGGTCGCGAGCGGGCGGGTAGGCGTCCTCCGGCAGCTCGAGCCTCGGCTGCTCGAGCTCGTGCTTCCGGCTCTCTTCCTCTTCCCGACGCCGAATTTGGTCGATGATGAAGGGGGGGAGCATCGCTTCTGCCTTCGTCTCCTGCCGCTTACCGGACGCTCTAACTAATCTAGCCAGGCTATACGCCCGGTCAAGTTCGCCCTTCCACCAAAAGCGTAACTTGGCTTGGTCGCCGCGCTTTTTCGGCCTTGGGGCCGAGGTGGGACAGAGAAATCCTCGGGGCAACGACATTGGGCCCACGTCGTCTCGGTGCGTCACGTCTCATAATACGGCGCACTTGGACGGAAAGTTATCCCTCACGGCCTCGACGAGAGCGGCGCTCTGCGCGCGGCGCGTGAAATGGCTCGCTTTGGTGGCCGTGGTCACGAGCCTGCTCGTCGCGCGGGTCGGTCGCGCCGCCTTCGAGGTGAGCCACACGGACTGGGAAGGCACGAGCGAGCTCCTCGAGCTAAGCCGGGCCGAGCTCGGCCGTGGGCGCGTCGAAATCGTCGGAACGCTCGACTACGGCAAGCTCGATGCGAGCGACGGCGTTCTCGTCCTCCACCCCACGGTCGACATCGATGCGGGGCAGATGGACGCCTTCCTCGAGGCCGGTGGACGGCTCGCCTTGCTCGACGACCGGGGGCGCGCGACGAGCTACCTCGGGCGCTATCGCATCCAGCGCATCGAGGCGCCGCTCCGCCCGGCCCAGATGCTGCGCGGCAACCCGAACCTCCCGATCGCCGTTCCCGTGCTGCAGGAGGTCGCCGGGCAAGAGCAGAGCCGGCACCCGACCATGCGCGACGTGGACCGGATCGTCGCCAACCACCCGACGGCCCTCACGCATCAAAAGCTCACGCCCGTGCTCGAGATCCCCGCCACGGGCGAGCCGAACGCGACGCTCGCGCTCACGGGCGTGATCAAGCGCGGCCGCGTGTTCGCGATGGGCGATCCGTCGGCGCTCATCAACCTCATGCTCCGCTACCCGGGCAACCGCGCGTTCGCCCGGCACCTCGTGCAGTACCTGCTCGACCGCGAGGATCGCTCGGACAAGAACGGCAAGCTCTACATCCTCGCGAACGGCTTCGCGCAGCGCGGTCACTTCGGCGGCAACCGCGGAGCGTTGGGCGACATCGCCGACGCCGTGGGCGGCATTCGCGAAGCGCTGCGTGCCGCGGGCGATTCGGGAGTCACCGGGACCTTCGCGGTAGTGCTCGCAGCGGTCGCGCTCGCGATTGCGCTCGCGTGGTCGCTCGAGCATGCCTTGCGCGTCTACCGGCGCTACATGCCGCGCTACGCGCTACCGGAGCCGCTGCTCGCGTCGGGCGGGGTGGCGGGGCGTGCCGCGCTCTTGGCGGCGCCCGCGACCGATCGGGCCCTCGTCGTGGCCGAGCTTCGGAGCGCCCTCGCCGAGGCTCTCGCCGAGCGACTCGGAACCGACGCACGCGCGGGCTCGGCGCGCTTGATGGAGGAGGTGAAGGCCAAGGGAACGCTCGGGCAGGATGGCCTCCGAGACCTGTACGACCTCTTGGCGGAGCTCGATCGGGGGATCGCCGTGCTCGGAACCGGCCAGAAGCTGCGGCTGCCGGAAAACCGGCTTTTGGCCCTCCACGCGAAGATGACCGGCATTCTCGACGAGCTCGATCGGCGTAAGCCCTAATTGCGCGCCTAGGCTATGCTCCCGAGCGCCTGATGCAGGCCTTGCAAGTCACCGAGATCGAAGCGGCTCGAGAACGCCTGGAAGGCGTGCGCCGCGAGGTGGGTCGCGTGTACATCGGCGATGCCGCCGCGGTGGACGTGATGCTGCTCGCGCTCCTGGCGCGCGGGCACGTGCTGCTCGAGGGCGTGCCGGGCGTGGCGAAAACCACCCTCGTCAAGGCGTTCGCGATGACGCTCGGCTGCAGCGTGCGTCGCGTGCAGTTCACGCCCGACCTGTTGCCCGCCGACATCACCGGAACGTACGTCCTGAATCCGCGCGACGGGTCGTTCTCGCTCCGAGCCGGTCCGATCTTCGCGAACGTCGTGCTCGCAGACGAGATCAATCGCGCGCCGGCGAAGACGCAATCCGCGTTGCTCGAGGCCTTGCAGGAGCGGCAGGTGACGATCGAAGGCGACCGCTTCGAGCTGCCCGATCCGTTCTTCGTGCTCGCGACGCAGAACCCGATCGACCTCGAGGGCACCTACCCGTTGCCCGAGGCGCAGATCGACCGCTTCCTCGTGCGGGTGGCCATGGGATACCCCGCGGAGAAGGACGAAATCGCGATGCTGCGCTCGCACAGCGTCGCGCCACCGTCCCCCTACGCCGTGCTGAGCCCCTCCGATACGCTGCAGCTCCAATCGATTGCGGCGCGCGTGCACGTGGAAGACGACGTCTTCGCCTATGCCGTGGCACTCGCGCAGTTCACGCGCCAGCACCCGCGCGTCGTGCTCGGGGCCTCGCCGCGCGCTTCGCTCGGCTTGCTCCGTGCGGCCAAAGCCTCGGCGGTGCTCGGTGGCCGCGCCTTCGTCACCCCCGACGACGTGCGCACCGTCGCCACCCACGTGCTCGCGCACCGACTCATCCTCGTCCCCGAGCTCGAAGGCGACGTGCGAGCGCGGACGGGCCTCGTCGAAGAAGCCATCAACAAGGTGAGCTACCGGCGCGCGGCGCGGTAGTTCTCGGTTGCGAGCTCTGCGACATCGCCGACGGGCGTCGAGCACGTCGCACGACACGTTGGCCCGTCGAGCAACGAAGACCCAGAACGCGCTGATTCGATGACGTGATGCCCCCGCGCTGTTGCGTCGCCGTACGGCCCGCGTGCTCGGCCTTCGGCCTGCGCGCGGCGGGTGCCCGCCAAGCGCCGGCGAAGCCGGCGCGGGGGCACGACG
>DASUGE010000527.1:0-2954 GCA_036274215.1 Polyangiaceae bacterium
CACGCAGCGATAGCCGCGGCGCGCGCACACGAGCGCGAGCCCGATCCCCGTGTTGCCGCTCGTTGGCTCGATGACGACGCCGCCCGGCTCGAGCCGTCCGTCCTTTTCGGCCTGCTCGATCATCGCGAGGCAGATGCGATCCTTGACCGAACCGCCTGGATTCATGGCCTCGAGCTTTCCGAACACCCGGGCCCGCGGCACGTCGGAGTCGAGGCGACGGATCTCGACGAGCGGCGTGTCGGTAATCAGATCCAGAACGCTCGCGTAGACGGCGGGGTGCGCGGCGAGCGGAGGAAGCGTCGAGCTAGATGACGTAGACATGGCGGATGGCTCGTGGGCGGCGGAGGCCGAGCTGCTCGGCGCGCTCGCAGATGTCGGCGATGGTAACCGCGTCGAAGCACGATTCAACGCGCGCGGACAGATCGCGAAACATCGACTCGGTCACGCGTCGCGTGTCCGTCAGGGCGGCGCGCCGGCCGCCCGGCTCGCGGTCGCCGAGCGCGATGGGGCCCTCGAGCGCGCGCACGACGTCGCCCAGGCGAATATCGGCCGGCCGCCGCGCTAGGCTGTAGCCGCCCTGAGGCCCGCGTTTCGAGCCGACGACACCGGCGCGCTTCAGATCCTGGAAGATTTGCTCCAGAAACCGCGGCGGGATCCCCTGGCGCTCGGCGATCTCCTTCACCTGCGTCGGTCCGCCGTCGTTGTAGAACGCGATGTCGAAGAGCGCGCGCACCGCGTAACGGCCCTTGTTCGAGAGCTTCAAGCGGCAGCCTCCAACGCGAGGCTAATTGTTACATCGGGTTTGTCAAGAAACTCCCCTGGGCCGGCGCCTGGCGCCCGGGGCAGCTTCGCCCGCATACTCGACATTCATGCGGATTCGCGCGGGAATGGTGGCGGTGCTCGGGGCAGCGCTCGCGCTGAATTGCGGGGGAGAGTCGACGACGGAGAAGACCGCGACGGGCAACCGTGGGGGAGCGGGCGGGTCTGGGCACGCCGGCAGCGGGATGGGCGCGGGTGCCGGCACGTCGAGCGCGGGGACAGGCGCGTGCAGCGATTGCGGTGATGCCGGAGCGGGCGCGTCCGACGGGACAGGCGGCAGCGACGTCACCAGAGGCGGCTCGGCAGGTAAGGCTCAAGGCGGTTCGGCGTCGGGCGGCTTCGCGGGTGAAGGGGCGGGCGCCTCGGCGCGCGCCGGCTCGGGTGCGGACGGCGGGTCCGGCGGGAAGAGCGGGAGTGGCTCGGCGGGCAAGGCCGGAGCGGGCGGCACCGCGGGGGGCTCGGCGGGTGACTCCGCCGCGGGCGCGCCGAACGTCGAACCCGACGACACGCTCAAAATCAGCAAGGTCGCGCTCTATCAAGCCGTCGAGATCCCGCTGATGGCCGACGGCGTGGAGCGCCCGGCGAACGCGAATGCGCCGCTCGTCGCTGCGCGCGACGCGATGCTGCGCGTCTGGCTCGCGCCGGGCAACGCATTCGTGGCGCGCGACATCGTTGCCCAAATGACCGTGACGTTGGCGGGGGGTGCGTCGCGCACGGCGGAGCTCGAGTGGTCTGTGAGCGGTTCGTCCAGAGACGCCGATCTCGACACCACGCTGAATTTCAACCTCGACGCGAGTGAGGTCGCCGTCAGCAGCACCGTCGTGGTCGAGCTCCACGAGGTCACCACGGGCGCCGAGTTGCTGGCGCGTTATCCGACGAGCAGCGCACGCGTGCTCGCGGCGCAGTCGTCGAGCGGACCGTTCCTTGTCACCCTCGTGCCGCTGGTCGCCAATGGGTTCACGCCTGACACGGGCGAGAGCAACCGTGTGCGTTACGAGCGCTACATGTCCCAGATCTACCCGGCCGTCAGCGCCGAGGTGACGGTCACCGACCCGCTCGTGCTCGACTACCCCGTCGATCCCGACGGCACGGGTTGGGACGAAGCGCTCGACCAGCTGCTCGCGCAACGCGACGCCGACCACGTCGAGCCCAACGTCTACTACTACGGTCTCCTCACGCCGGGCGCGACGTTCGACAGCTACTGCCAAAACGATTGCGTCGTCGGCCTCAGCAACGTCGCCACGCGCAGCCAGGAGCAGTACCGGGGCGCCGTCGGCACCGGCTACTTCACGTCCTCGAAGGACACGTTCTCGCAAGAGACGATGGCGCACGAGCTTGGCCACGCCCTCGGTCGCGAGCACTCACCCTGCCAAACAGACGACTACGAAGCGGCGTTCCCTTACCACGACGGCAAAATCGGCGTCTTCGGCTACAACGGCACGCGCCTCTACAATCCGGCCACGTACACGGACGTGATGGGCTACTGCGTTCCGGTGTGGATCAGCGACTTCACGTACGACCACGTCTTCGAGCGCATCGTGTACGTGAACGGGCTGGCGAACCGCCGGGCTCCCGCGCAGAAGGTCGTCACGAAGGCGGCGCGGACGCTGCGCGTCGGGCTCGACGGGCGGCTCACGTGGGGGCGGGAGCACGCCGTGACAGTGGATGACGAGGCGCAGACGACGGACGTCGAGTTGCTCGACGCGAATGGGGGCGTGGTGCGGAGCGTGAACGTCGTGTTCACGCCGCTCGACCATTTGCCGGGCGGGTCGCTCAGTATTCCGGCGGAGGCTCTCGCGGATCCGGAGGTGGCGCGGGTGCGGGTGGGGCGGCGGACGATCGACGTATTTTGACGGGAGCCGCAACCTGCGAAAGCAGTCGTTCGGCGCTGGTCGAAATCAAACCGGTTCGAGGAGCCGCACGAATTCGCCTGCGAGCGAGGCGATGTGCTTCTCGGTGAGCATTCCGGCATGGCCGCCCGCGACGTCGACCACCTCGAGCGTCCCTTGGACGTGGTGACGCCACCCGAGGTCGGGATCGGCGTAGAGGTCTCGATACGGCTGGTCCGTCTCCCGGCTGTCGTCGCCTCCCGCGGCGCGAACCAACACGACGCGGCTCGAAAGGGCGCTTTTCGG
>DASUGE010000528.1:0-16507 GCA_036274215.1 Polyangiaceae bacterium
CGTCCAGCGCGACGAAGGGGCGCGCCATGAACCCGATCTCCCAGAGACCTCCGAGGCGCGGGGGCCCGACGCGCGTGGCGGTCGGCTCGTCGCCGACGACGCGCGCCAAAGCGCCCATCGGCACACGCTCGCCGATGCCGAGCTTCACGCGAGAAAACCCGGGGGACAGCGTCGTCACCTCGCCGACCGCGATCACGTTGCGCTCGACGGCGCGTTCGCTGCCGACCTCCTCCGTGCTGAGCACGGAGAGCTCGATGCTCTCGCCGAAGCGGATCCCGTCGCGCCGCCCGAGGTCGACGACCACGTCGCCGCGCAGCACCTCGACGACGTGGCCTTCGCGCTTGCGCGGCGTGCCAGGCACGGATTCTGGCGGGGTGGCCGCCAGGTGCGCGGGCGTGACGTGTCGCACGGCCGGCGGAGCCGGCGCATCGACAGGAAACGAGCGCGAGCTCCCGGCGTCGGGGCCGAGGCTCACGGGTCGCGCCTCCGTCCGCACGAGCTCCGCCCAGACGTTGCCCTCGCGAACGAAGAGCCCCACCACGGGGCCCCCGAAATCGTCGGTGCGCAAGAGCACGAGCCCGCCCGCCGCGTCGCGGCGCGCGATCCAGAGGCCGGCGCTGCCACACGCGATCGCCAGGCGATCGTCGACGGTTTCGACGGCGAGCTTCTCGCACGAGCGACCGAGAGGATCGTGCTGTGTGGCGAGCCAGAGGTCGAGCTCGGTCTTAGGCTTCGGGGTCGCCGCTGCGGCGCTCGCCGCGGGCGGCGCCGGGCGAGCCGGGGGCGCGGCAGCTGGCGGCGGCGGGGGCGCCGTGCGGGCGGGCGGGACGTCGCGGGCCGGCTGGACGTCGCGCCGCACGTCGGCTTGAGCGTGAGCCGGCGCTTCGACCAGCGTCGCGCCGCACGCAATGACTACGGCGAACCAACGGACCTTCCGAACCTGCTCGCTGCCCATCCCGACCACCGACTCCTCTGTAGCTTGTTACCATGCCTGCGCTGCTTTCCGCGAATCGGCGTAAATCGGCCGTTGCCGCGTGGAGACTGGAAGGTCCACCGGGGGCGCGGTACGATTGTGGTCGTGGGTTTGCAAGGCGGGAGGTAGCCGATGCCAACGATCATTTCGAGTCTTCGTCCGGGGGGTCCTGCGCGCTCGACGCCCGTGGCGTGCGCGGCCATCCTGGCCCTTTCAGTCGGGTGCAACAGCTTCGACCCGGTGAGCCCGGAGTCCAAGGGCTCGCACCTCGTGATCCCGACCGACACGCGGCCGGCCTACCGGGCGAGCCGCATGCCGGTTCCCATCTCCGGCGGCACGCTGCTCGTGACGCGCAAGGGCTCGCGCGCCGTGGCGTCCGATCCGGATCGCGACGCTATCGTCATCGCGGATCTCGACTCGGACTTCCTGACGACGCTCCCGCTCGAGAAGGGGGACGAGCCCGGGCGCCTCGTGGAAGACGACGCCGGACGCGTTCACGTCGCGCTGCGCCGCGGCGGCGCCGTCGTCACGATCGATCCCGTCGCCCTCACCGTGGTCGAGCGCCAACGCGTGTGCGGCGCACCGCGCGGTCTCGCCATCTCGAGCCCGACGACGCTCGAGGTCGCTTGCGCCGACGGCAAGCTCGTGACGCTGCCGTTGCAAGGCGGGGCTCCGCTCCGCACCGTGAGCCTCGAGCCCGATCTGCGCGACGTCGTGCCGACGGCCTCCGGACTCACCGTGTCTCGCTTCAAGTCCGCCGAGCTCCTGCGCCTCGACGCCGCCGGCAGCCTCACCCGGCGCGACCGCTTGCCGGAGGTGACCGGCACCCACTCGATCATCGACAAGAGCCAGCCGGCGGACGCCGAGTTCGGGGCCCCGCTCATCGAGGTGTCCTCGCCGTTCCGGCCGCTCATCGCGTGGCGCACGCTCGCAGGTCCGGGGGGCTCCACCGTGATCGTGCACCAGCGTGCCCTCGACGAAGCGATCGACATCGTTCCTCCGTCGATGAACGGCAGCAGCTACGGCGGCGGGGGCTTCTCGTGCAGCGGCATCGCTCAGAACGCCGTCTCCGTCGTCGGGAGCGACGGCGCCGTCGCAAGCGTGACGTTCATGGGCGCGCCGCTGCCCGTCGACGCCGCGCTCTCGCCCAACGGCCAGCAGCTGCTCGTAGCGCTGGCGGGGCCGCGCGACCCGCAATCGCCGAAGCCGTTCGTGGATTTCGAAGACGACGACAACAGCTCTCCGGGCAGCCTGGCCGCGGGCGGGTTCGGGAGCACGAGTGCCCTAGCGCTCGTCACACTCCCCCCGGCACCGAGCGGCCCGGCGGATCCGCAAGGGACGGTGCAGGCCGACCCCGGCTGCGGCAGCGGCAACCTCGACGGCACCGGAATGGCTCCCGCGGTTGCCGTCGCGTACGATCCGTCGGTCCCTTCGCGCGCCGTCGTTCAGACGGTGCAGCCTTCGACGCTCGTCGTCATCGACTTCCAGACGGGGAGCCAAATCACGCGCTCGTTCGACGACGGCACGACGCGCGACACCGGCTTCGAGCTGTTTCATCGGGACTCGGGCGCGGGCGTCGCCTGCGCGACCTGTCACGCCGAAGGGGCCGAGGACGGCAACGTGTGGCGCTTCACGACGGTCGGCGCTCGACGCACCCAGGCGCTCCACGTCGGCTTGGAAGGCACGGCGCCGTTCCACTGGGACGGCGAGCTCGACAACGTCGGATCGCTCATGAACGAGGTGTTCGTGGGTCGCATGGGCGGCATCCACGAGAGCGGGGCGCGCCTCGCCGGCCTGCAAAGCTGGCTCTTCGCGCTCGAGCCGCCGGCGCCGCTGCGCGCGTCGAACGACGAGGCCGTCGTCCGCGGCGCAGGACTCTTCCGCGCTTCGGGCTGCGCCGTGTGCCACTCGGGCGCGAAGCTCACGAACAACAAGAACGTCTCCGTGGGCACGAGCTCGCGGGTGCCCCTGCAGGTGCCGTCGCTGATCGGCGTCGGGTACCGCGCCCCGTTCCTGCACGACGGCTGCGCCCAGACGCTCGCCGACCGCTTCAACCCCGCGTGCGGCGGCGGCGACGACCACGGCTTCACGTCGAAGCTCTCGGCCGCAGAGATCGGTGATCTGGTAGCGTACCTCGAGTCGCTCTGAGCAGACGCCGGCCCGAAGGACCAGTCGCAGCTCGCGTGGACGCGACGCGGCAGCGACGGCTTGCGCTCGCGCGGAACGAGTGACTATCGTCGCGGCGGCGAAACCGCATGCGACGGGGCGTGACGAAAGTGGCAGCCGTGTTTCAGCGTGTCGCCGGAGTCGCGCTGGGCGTCGCAGCGCTGCTCACGGTCAACGTTGCTGCGGCCGGCGAGCCCGCCGTCGCGTCGCCGCGCGAACCGCAGACGGAGCCCCAATCGGAGCCGAAACCCGCGTCCCCCAGCGAGACGAACGTCGAGCCGAACAAGACGAAACCTGCCGGCGACGGCTGGCCGGACATGAGCAGCTTCCTCGACGAGAAGTACGGCTTCTTGCCGATCGCGATGCCGATCACGGAGCCCGCCGTCGGGTACGGCGCGGTCGGTGGCCTGGCGTTCATCAGCAAACCGCTCGGCAACGCCGCGCAGGGTCTCGGCCGACCGAACATCACCTTCGTGGGTGGGCTCGGGACGGCGAACGGCACGTGGGGCGTCTTCGCCGCGGACATGCGCTACTGGCTCGACGATCGCATCCAGACGCTCGCCGCCGGCGTCTACGCTTCCGTGAACCTCGACTTCCACGGCATCGGCAAGGATAGCGTCCTTCAGAACAACCCGCTCCGCTACACGCTGAACCCCGCGGGCGGCGCGTTCATGACGAAGTACCGCTTCGGCGATTCGCGCTTCTGGGCGGGGCTCGGCTACGCGTTCGCGAGCACGAAGGTGACGTTCGAGGCTCCGGCTCGAACGCCGCGCCTCCCCGACTACGAGGAGCGCTCGAACATCGGGATGCTCCTCAGCCTGCTCACCTTCGACACGCGCAACAACTTCTTCACGCCGGTGCGCGGCAGCTTCCTCGAGGCGGCGTTTCAGCTCTCGGGCAAATGGCTCGGCGGCGACCAGAGCTTCGAGCGGCTGAACTTCACGGCGATCCAGTACTTGCCGCTGCCGTTTCACTTCTACTTCGGCGTGCGGGGCGACGTTGCCTCGGCGTTCGGCGATGCGCCGTTCTACGTGAACCCTTCGGTGAGCCTGCGCGGCGTACCCGTCATGCGCTACCAGGGCGAGCAGATCGCCCAGCTCGAGGCCGAGCTGCGTTGGCAATTCTGGCGGCGGCTCAGCGTGCTCGGCTTCGCCGGCGGCGGCGACGCCTGGAACGATCTCATGGACGGCAAGCAGGCCCAGGGCGTCGTCTCCGGCGGCGGCGGCGTGCGCTACGAGCTCGCGCGAAAGTACGGGATCCACATGGGCATCGACGTGGCGCACAGCCGCGACACGACTGCGTTCTACATCCAGGTCGGCAGCGCCTGGATGCGACCGTAACGCGAGCGCCGGCGCCGCGGCTCAAGCGTCGTGCATGACGCGTACGGGCACCTTGCCCGCGAGCGCACGCTCGACGAGTGACCGTGACACGGCGTTCGGCTCGACCAGGATTACGGAGCTTGCGCCGCGCATCAGCGGGAGATCGAGCGCGCTGTCCGAGTACACCTCCGCCCAGCGCGTGATTCCGAAGCGCCGCTCGAGCTCACGCACCTTCACGGCTCCGATGCAGTGCGGGCGCGCCACGAGGCCGCCGAAGCGTCGTTTCACGAGCGTGCCGACGACGCGCGCCGGCGGAAGACCGCGGGCGCGCAGCAAGTGATGCACCATCGAGGCGGGCGCGGCCGTAGCGACGATGACGGCGTGCCCCTGCTTCGCGTGGTCGGCGAGCGCCGAAAGCGTCGCGGCATTCCCGCGCTTGGCCAGGCTTCGCCGCGTGTACGTGCGGAGCGCCTCGCCGACGACACGCGCGCGCGAGCCCCACGTGAGGAGCCACCAGAAGAAAGACACGCCCGCGCTGCGGCTCGGCCCGACGAGCATGAGCACGAGCGCCAGCGGCAAGAACGGGAGCATCGCGAGCAGGCGCAGCGGGCGCGCGCACAGATACTCGATGGCGAACCCCGTCACCGAGTCCCCGTGCACGAGCGTGCCGTCGAAATCGAACACGACGACCCGCTCGGGCTCCATGGGCCGCGGAGGATACTACGCGCCCCACTTTGGCGACGGCGACCCCTGACGGTCCACACGACTTAACGGTATCGTTGCCGGCGCCGAGCGCTCTCGCACCGGCAGGAGAAGATTTTCGTGGCCCGAAGAGGACGGATCGCAGCGCGCGAATGGACCGCAGGCGGGCTCGTGCTCGCGCTCTTGCTCGGTCACGCGCCCGTCGTCCGCGCGCAGGCCGCAGCGGCCGCGGCTCAGGCGCGCAGCGCGGCGGCAGCACCGGCCCCGCCCGAAGCGCCGAGCCAGGACCTCGGCTGGCCGCGCCAGCTCACGCGCGACGGCGCGACGCTCGTCTACTACCAGCCCGAGCTCGACGACTGGAAAGACTACAAGCAGCTCAAGGCGCGGCTGGCGTTCGTCCTCACGCCCCGCGGCGGCAAGGAGATCCCCGGCGTCGCGTCGCTGCAGGCCAACACGCTGATCGACAACGAGACGCGCACCGTCTTCCTGCGCGACATCACGGTCACGAGTGTGCGGTTTCCGTCCTCGGATCCCGAGACGGCGCGCCAAGGCGAGCTGCTTTTTCGCACCCTGGTGCCGAGCGGGGGCGAGCCCGTCGCGCTCGACCGCCTGACCGCGGCGATGGAACGCGACCGCGCGCCGGCAGCGAGCGTGCAGGTGAAGAACGAGCCGCCGCCCATCTTCTACAGCGCGAGCCCCGCGATCCTGCTCATCGTCGACGGCGAGCCGGCCTTCGCTCCCATCGAGGGCACGAGCCTCGAGTTCCTGGTGAACACCAACTGGGACCTCTTTCGTGAGAAGGCCAAAAAGGACCTTTACCTGCTCGGCCCGAACGGCTGGTTCACGGCGAAGGAGCTCGCCGGACCGTGGACGCCCACGACCGAGCTCCCCAAGGACATGACGAAGCTCCCCGCGGGCGAGAGCTTCGACGACGTGAAGAAGATGCTGCCCGCGCGCGCCGCCGGAGGCCCGCCGCTGCAGGTCTTCTACAGCAACGCTCCCGCAGAGCTCATCCTGCTGCGCGGGGCGCCGGTGTACGCGAAGATCCCCGGCACGAATCTGCTCTACGTCACGAACACCGACGGCGACGTCTTCGTCGACAACACGAGCCGGCAATTTTACGTGCTGCTCTCGGGGCGCTGGTTTCGCGCCGACAATCTGGGCGGGCCGTTCACGTACGCGAGCGCGAGCCTGCCCGCGGATTTTCTGAAGATCCCGGCCGGGTCGCCCAAGGTCGGCGTGCGCGTTTCCGTCCCCGGCACCCAAGAGGCCGCGGACGCCGTGATGCTCGCGCAGATCCCGACGACCGCCGTCGTGAACCGCGCCGAAGCGGAAGCAAAGGTCCAGGTTGCGTACGACGGGCAGCCGCAATGGGCGCCGATCGAGGGGACGACGCTCAAGTACGCGACCAACACCGAGAGCCGCGTGATCCGCTCGGGCGACCTCTACTACCTCTGCTTTCAGGGCATCTGGTTCGTCTCGTCGTCGCCGGCCGGCCCGTGGAAAACGGCTGACTCAATCCCGTCCAGCATCTACTCGATCCCGCCGAGCTCTCCCGTCTACAACGTCACCTACGTCACGCAGGCGAACCCCACGCCGACCACGGTCGAGAGCAGCTACACCTCCGGCTACTTCGGCACGTTCGTCGTCGGCATGTCGGTCGGCTTCTGCATCGCGTACGGAACGGGCTGGCGCTACCCGCCGTACTACTATCGGCCGCCGGGCGCGTACTATCCCGTCTACCGTCCGTGGCCGCCGAGCTACGGCATGGGCGCTTCGTACAATCCGCGCACGGGCGCCTATTCCGTCGGTCGGGCCGCGTACGGGCCGTACGGATCGGTGTCCGGCTCGGCCCGTTACAACCCGTCGACCGGTCGCTACGGTCGCTCGGCGAGCGTGCAAACGCCGTACGGAGGACGAACCGCGAGCGCCTCGTACAACCCCTGGACGGGAAGCTACTCGCGCACGCAGCAAGGGCACAACGCCTACGGACAATGGGGCTCGTCCGTCGCGACGCGCGGCGACCAATGGGTGAAGACGGGCCACGTGACGACGTCACGCGGCACCGCCGCCGGCTACCGCACCTCGAGCGGGCAGTCGGGCGCCGTCGCGCGCGGCTCGAACGGCACCGTGGTCCGCAGCGACAACGGCGTGTACGCGGGCCGCGACGGGAACGTCTACAAGCGCGACGGCAAGGGCCAGTGGAGCCAATACGAAAGCGGCAGTTGGAACCAGGTGGATCGCTCGCGCAGAGAGCAGCAGGGACTCGACAGCTCGGCCGCGGCGCGCCAACGTGGCCAAGCCGAAGCCCAGCGCCGCCGCAGCGAAACCACTCACTCCGCACCGCGCGGTGACGCGGGCGGCGCTCGCACGCGGAGCTCGGGAGGCGCAGCCAGACCCGCGCCGCGCGCCGGAGGTGGCGGCGGGCCACGGCGCTAGCCGTCTTGCTCCGAGCCACGAAACCGAGTACACCGCGCCGCAACGAGAGGCGGTTCGTATGGTGTCGATCACGAAGCGTGTGGGAATTCTGGCCGTTGTCCTTTTGAGCGCGTGCGCGAGCGGCGAGCCCGCGGCGAACAGCGCGGCCGGCGCGAATTCGGGCGCGTTCGTCTACGCCCCTGCCCTCGACAAGCCCTACCGCGAGACGATGACCCGCTACGAGGAGGTCACCATCCCCGGCTCGCCGCTGCGTGACGCGCAGAAATGGACGATGGAGTTCGACGTGACGACGACGCAGGAATCGAACGCCTTCAAGCGCTCGCATCGCCTCGTCGGCCTGAAGATCAACGTCAACGGCGCCGAGCAGCTGAAGGGCGACGAGGTGAAGGCGGACCTTGCCACGGTCGACGTGCTCACGGACAAGGACAGCAACGTGATCGACGTGCGCGGCACCGATCAGCTCTCGGAAGCCATCGCTCACCTCGGCGCACCCGAGACGCAGGCGCTCCTGAAGCGCATCTTCTCGCCGCAGCGTTTGAAGGCGCTCATCATCGTGCGCAACATGGAGCTCCACGCCGATTTCGTCGGCCGTCCGTCGACCCCGGGCAGCCAGTGGCAGGTGACGGAGCCCGACTCCGGCGTCGTCACGCAAATCCGCGTCGCGGGCGAAATCCCTTGCGACGGCAGCAAGTGCGTCCAGGTGACGCGCACCTACGAGCTCGACCGCCAGATGGTCTTCGCGGAGGTGTCCGAGCGTATCGCCGCGTTCGTGCAGTCTCAGGGCGGCGACCCGAGCAAGGTGCAGCTCACGGGCATGGACGTGAAGCTCGAGGACTCCCTCGTCATCGATCCGTCGACGATGGACTACCACGGAGCACGTTTCAGCCAGGATGCGACGCTGCACGTCACGGGTCCGAACGGGGAGCTCCCGGTCGCGTTCAAGGTCCAGCGCGAACGCAGCTACAGGTTCTAGGCGCGAGCGGCGGCCGCGGCTCGGGCTTCGACGCCGCGCGGCGCGCGTGGTATTTCGGGTTCGATGCTGAGGGCGCCGATCCCGGAGGACGAGCAGAAGCGGCTCGAGCTCCTGCGCGCCTGCAACATCATCTACACGCCCAACGAGGCGGCGTTCGACGACATAGCGCGGCTCGCCGCCGACATCTGCGGCACGGAGATCGCCCTCATCACGCTGGTCGATGCCGATCGCCAGTGGTTCAAGGCCCGCGTCGGCGTCGAGCAGACGGGAACGGCGCGCGACCTCTCGTTCTGCGGGCATTGCATCAATGAGCGCCACCCGCTCGTCGTCGAAGACACGCACGCCGACGCGCGCTTCGCCGACAACCCGCTCGTCACGGGCGACCCGCACATTCGCTTCTACGCGGGAGTGCCGCTGCTCGTCGAAGCGGGCTCGGCGGTCGGAGCGATTTCGGTCGCGGACCGCTCGCCGAAGAGCCTGAGCGAGCGACAGCTCGCGTCGCTCATGCGACTTGCCGCGCAGGTCTCGCGCGAGCTCGGGCTGCGGCGCGATCTCGAGCAGGTTCGTGCCTCGCTCCGACCGGTGGAGTCGACGACTTCCATCGGCCCTGGTTCGGTGATTGGCGGGCGCTGGAGGGTGGAGCGCCGCCTCGGGCGCGGGGCCGTCGGCGCGGTGTTCGAGGCACGCGAGGCCGGGGGCGAGCGCGTCGCCATCAAAGTGCTCCTGCCCGAGTGGCGCGCGCAGGAGCAGGTGCTCGAGCGCTTTGCGCGCGAAGCGCGCGTCCTGATGCGCCTCAAGACGCCGCACGTCGGCCGTCTGATCGACGTGGGCAATCTCGACGAGGACGCCGGCGATTTACCGTTCCTGGTGCTCGAGTACTTGGAGGGCATGGATCTCGACCACGTGCTCTCGACCGTCGGCCGCGTGCCGTTCAAGAAGGCGTTCAACTGGGGAGCCGACGCGTGCAAGGGCGTGGCGGAAGCCCACGAGCTCGGAGTCGTCCACCGCGACATCAAGCCGTCCAACGTGTTCCTGGCACGCACCCCGGAAGTCGCCGGGCAGGTGAAGGTGCTCGACTTCGGCATCGCGGCGGGCGAGCCCGCGCGCCGCGGCGGGTCGCAGCTCACCTCCGTCGAGAGCCTGCTCGGCACGCCTGCCTACATGTCTCCCGAGCAGATGATCTCCTCGAGCGAAGTCGATCCACGGAGCGACATCTGGTCGATGGGCGTCCTCCTTTACCAGCTCGTTACGGGCAAGCTGCCGTTTCCCGGCGAATCCAATCTCGAGATGTTCGCCGCGGCCATGACGCGCCCGCCGGTCCCGCTCGAGGAGCAGCTCCCGGAGCGGCTCCCCCCGGCGGTAGAGTCGGTCCTCTATACGTGCCTCAAAAAGGATCGTAACGAGCGCTTTCCCTCGATGAAGGCCTTGTCGAGCGCCCTCCAAGCCGCCACCGCCGCGTGACCCCGATGCCCAAACGCCTGCTCGTCCTCGCCGTCTCGTTGCTCGCACTGTTCGGTGGTGCACCGGCCGCCGGCGCGCCCGCGGGCGCATTGAAGCTCTTCGCCGACGTGTGGCCCCCGTTCACGGACAAGGGCGACAAGCCGCACGAGGCAATGGATCTCGTGAAGGGCGCCCTCGCGCGCGGCGCGGTCCAGGCCAAAGTGACGATCATGAACTGGGCGGAGGGCGAGGCCGCGCTCCGGGCGGGCAAGTTCGACGGCTCGCCCGCGATGTGGAAAACGCCGGAGCGCGAGCAGTACCTGCTCTTCTCGAAGCCGTATCTCGAGAATCGCCTGCTCCTCGTCGGGCGCAAGGGAGAGAGCGTCGCATACGCCAAAGTCGCGCAGCTCGCCGGCAAGCGCCTGTGCCTGAGCAAGGGGTACGGTTACGGGGACGCCATCCGCAAAGCCCCGCGCGTCGAGATCGTGGACGCCGCCGACGACGACGGCTGCCTGCGTGCGGTGCTCGCGAAGAAGGCCGACTACCTCCTGCTCGACGAGCTGATGGTGCGGCACCTCTACGACTTCTATCCGGACAAGGCGAACGACTTGCTCGTTCCCGGCCTGACGCCCATCGCGCGCTTTCCCTTACATTTCGCGCTGCGGAAGGACTACCCGGACGCGCAGAAGGTCCTCGACACCTTCGACCGCAACATCAAGAACATGATGGCCGACGGCACCTACGCCGTCGTGCTTCACGTCCCGTGGATCGCGACCGACGTCGACGGCGACGGCATCCCCGAGTTCGTCACGAGCAAGAAAGCCGCACCGAAGAACGGCGGCGACCCGACCAAGAACTTCGCGGGTTACCCGGTGTTTTACTCGGACGCGACGCCGCCCGGCATGAGCCGCGCCCCGGCGTACATGATCGACGGCAAGAGCTACAACACGTGGGGCGACGCCGCGACCAACCTCAACAAGGCGGGGCCCACCAAAGCGCAGGGCCTCTACAAGTACTCGACCGGCTTCGTGCTCGGGGAGTTCTGAGCGCGCCCCCGGCCGGGCGATAACTCACTCGAGCTCGCTCCTACCCGTGCTCGTCGCCGCAGCTCGTCGTGCTCGGCGCCCGGCCGAACTTTGAGCGCTGTCACGCCGGGGCACCCCAGTGTAAGAACGTTGCATGCTCCGATCGAACTCTTACGCGTTCTTGCTCGTCACGCTGGGTTGCATGCTGGGGACGGTGACGGGCTGCTCGTCCAACAATGGCGACGACGACGACGACGACGGCGGGCAACCGGGCGACATCGGTAGCGGCGGCTCGGGTAACTCGAGCGCTACGGGCGGCACGACCAGCGGCGGCGGCACGAGCGGCAGCTCGGGCAAGGGCGGCAGCTCGGGCACGCCACCGACCATCGACGAGCTCGAGCCCGACGCCGAAGCCGCGTGGACCGTGTTCGTGTACGGCCACGGCGATCACAACCTCTCGAACAGCTTGCTCGCCGATCTCGCCGAAATGGCCAAGGCCGATCTCGGTGCTCCGGGCGACTTCAACCTGCTCGTCCTCACGGATTGGAACGCCTCGCAAACCATCGCGGGCTCCGATCCGCCGGAGAGGTTCCCCACGGGCGTTCAGCTCTTCCGCGTCCCCGGCAAAGGGAAGGATCTCGAGGTCGTCGCCGAGGGCGCCGAGGAAAACCTCGACGACCCCGACGTGCTCGCGAGCGTCACGGCCGATGTTTTCAAGGCATTTCCCGCAGAGCATCACGGCGTCGTGCTCTGGGATCACGGTGGTGCCTGGAGCGGCGGCTTCGGGCACGACACGCAAGACGGCACGGACATGGCGCCGAAAGGCCTCCCCGCGGAGTCGATCCCGCCCGCGCTGCTCGCCGGAGCCTCCGGTGCCGACATCAGCGCTCGGCCACCGCTCGACTTCGTGGCCTTCGACACCTGCTTGATGGGTGGAGCCGAGGTCGCTTACCCCTTCAAGCAGCTCGCGTCGCTCTACATCGCCAACGCCGAGATCGACTACGGCAACGGCTGGGACTACACGGCGACGTTCTCGTACCTCGCGAGCCACACCGACGCGACGCCCGCGGCGTTCGCCAAGGCGGAGGTGTCGCAGTGGGACGCCCACCACGAGAATGCCTCGACCAACGACGCCCTGCTTCGTTCTCACGCGGCGATCGATCTCACCAAGATGGACGCCTTCGTCCAAGCGACGAGCTTGCTCACGAATGCCATCTCCACGAGCGAGAGCTTCGATCCGGTCGATCTCGGACGCGGCAGCTTCCTCGCGCTGCCGCCCTACGCGAGCCAATTCGAGAACGCCGGCAGCGTGCTCCCGGGTCTCCACGACCTGGGCCAGGTCCTCGACGCGCTCGGCGCGAGCCAATCGGACGCCACCGTCGCTGCCGCAGCCAAGAAGGCGCGCACGGCGCTCGACGCGCTCCTGATCGCCACCTCGCAGGGCTCACTCCGCTCCGACGCGAGCCAGGCCGGGTTCCATGTCGAGCTCGGCGCGGCTTCGACGCTCACGGCCGATCACGTCGCCGAGTACAAGCAGCGGGCAGCGAGCTGGGACGGTGACAGCGGCTGGAGCAGCGTTCTCGCGACCCTCGCCGGCGGTGCCGACTCGACCCCGCCCGCTTACACGCACAGCGTCGACAACGCGGACGGCGCCACGGCGAGCAAGCCGCCCGTCTTGCGCTTCAAGACCGCCGATGCCGACGCGGCGAAGGCGTCCGTGTACCTCGGTCGCGATCTCGACGCCGACACGCTCGTCGTGCTCGGCCTCGTGGCGGCGGCGCCCATCGACGCGAACGAAGACTACGAGCTCGGCTGGGACGGCACCGTGACGACCTTCGCCGACGACCAGCCCGCCATGCTCGACATCTGGCTCGACACGGGCAGCGCGGACGGCGAAGCCGTGCTGATGATCCCCGGCGTGCTCGACGGCGCCGCCGAAGAAGGGCTCGTGACCTACCTCGTGTTCGCACCGTCCGAGGGCGGACCGAGCGTCGCCGTCGTCGTACTCGGCGACGTTGCGAGCACGCTCAGCGTCGAGGAGCTCGTGCAGGCGGCGCCGCGGGCCACGTTCTCGCCGCTCTACTACGTCGTCAGTAAGTCGAGCGGTCAGACGGAGCTCGTGACCGGCGACGCGATGCCACTGCCCGCCTCCGGGACGTTCGAGCTCAAGTCGTCCTTCGTGGGCGCGGGCGGCTACTACCTCTTCTCTTCCCTGACGGACGTGTGGGGCAACCAGGGCGTGGAGGTCGACGCCTTCGAGCTCGCCGAGCCACTCGGGCAGTAGCTCATGCGCCGCCGAACGCTCGCCCTCGCGGTCATTTTGCTTGGCGGAGCCGCGCTCGTCCTCTTCTGCTGCGCGGGACGGGACGAGCGTGGAGCCAGCGCACCAGCGCCGGCGAACCTGCCGGGTACGGCAGATACCGCCCCAGGAGCCCCACCGGCAGCCGATAGGACGGGAACGGGAAGCACGAGCCACGACACGGCGGCGAACGGCACCGTGTCCGGAGCGACTCCCCCCGGCGTCATGGCGAGCACCACCGGCACGGCGTCCGCCGGCGCGCCTCCCACCGGACCCGGCGCCCGCATCGCGAGCGCGGTGCAAACGAGCGACCCGCGCGACCTCGAGCTCCTCGCCAACATCGAGCGCGAGCTCGAGCGCGACCCGCCGCGCGAAGTGCACGCCATCGTGGCGGCCCGCAAGCGCGGCGCGAGTCGTGCGGAGCTCGCGAGCATGATCGCTGCCTTGCCGGATCTTGGATTGCGCGCGCTGACGTTCCGATGGCTCGATACGGTTCTGCCCGGCGCGGACGCGGGCACTCTCCGGTAGCATCGCGGTGACCACCTCTTCGCCAGCCCACTTCCTGCTCCT
This sequence comes from Polyangiaceae bacterium, assembly GCA_036274215.1. GTDB lineage: Bacteria > Myxococcota_A > Polyangia > Polyangiales > Polyangiaceae > PMG-095. The sequence goes on from DASUGE010000528.1 coordinate 13,907, forward strand.
CGTGACGGTCGGATGCACCGCGCTGCCGCACGGGCCCGTCGACTCCCGAGGCGGCACGGCGGGCGAAGGCGGCATGACCGGCACGGCCGGGGCGCCGAGTCACGACGCCACTTGCTCCGAGACGAATCACATCGAGCTGCCGCTCGACCTCTTCGGTGCCGCCGTCGATCCCCCGAGCGTCCGCCGCTTCGATGACCGCTTCGTCCTACGGGCGAGCGGCTCGCTGAACCTCAGCCGCTCCGCCGAGCTGGCGGTCGTGTCGTGGCAGGGGCTCGACATCCAAAATCATCTCTCGCTCTCGGGACTTTGCCCGGACGACGTTTGCACGAACGTGCTCGGCGTCTCGGTTCTCGCCACGCCTTTTTCCACCCCACAGCTCTTGCTCACCGACGAAGGCTCGGTCGTGAGCATGCCCAGCTACCTCGTGCACGCAAAAGCGTGGGATACGTCGCGGAGCGATCCCGCCGTCACGCCGCTCTTCGACGCACACATCGCGGCCATCACGACGCGCGCCGCCCTGCAAAGCTCGCGCGACGCCGCGCGCGCTCTATTTGTGCTCGGGAACATCGACGACCCCACGCTCCAAGTGATCGAAATGGGTGCGGATGCGGCGATCGTTGCCCCGGTGTCAACGCTGACACTGCCGCCGCTGCCGTGGGACTGCTTGACGGTGGTACCCACGGAGCGTGCGGGCGCAATCAGCGCCGTCGTCAAAGGGGAAAGCGGGGTCGAGGTCACCTGGCAGCTCCGCGAGCTCGACGCCGATGCAACCAGCACCCTCGAGACGGCGGCAACGATTCCAGTCGGTGAAGCACTTGGCTACACGGATTGCCCGATCGTCGTCGACGGGCCCGACGGTTTCCATGCCCAGTGGGTCAATGGCGACGGGCAATCCGTCGTCGCCGGCCTGACACGCGCCGCCGGCCGGAACGCGGCACCCCGGATCGCAACCTTCGAAGTGAGCCCTGGCGTGCTCGCGGGCGCGCTGGGTAAGGAGCTCTTGTTCCAAGGTTTCGTCGACGCCGAGCACCGCGGGTTTTCGCGCTTTCTCGCGGACGGAAGCCCCGGGGGCGCACCCATCCCGCTCCCGGTGCTCCCGGAGCCCACGCCCGAGCGGCGCCGCGCGCTGCCCACGCTCTTGAGCAGCGAGGGCGAGTCGCTGTTCGTAACGTACGAGCTCGAGGACGAACGCGTGATCGCCGAGCTTCGCTGTCGCTGAGCGCAGCCGCGTTCCAAGCCGAAACGCGTCCACCGCGCCACGCCGAGGCACGGCGCCACGTCACCGGCGCAGCCAGTTGCACCAAGGACGGAGCGCGGCCCGCTGCGCCGACTGGCATGTCCGGTGCCTTCCAGGAAGGCGGAGGCACGAGCCATGTCCGATCTACGACTCATCATCGCCGCGGCGCTCGTCGTCGCACCGGTCGCATGCGCGCATGACGATCGCCCACCCCAGGGTCCCGAGCCGGGCACGCCAGGTGCCGAAGCCCCCGCGCCGAGCACCACGAACGAGCCCTCGGACGTTGAGAGCCCGAAGCTAAACGACAGCCCGCGCCAAAGCGATCCGACGGGTGCCGCACCCGTCAGCGATTCGCGGACACGCACCACACCGTTCAAGGTGGCCCAGGCCTCGGGTGGGACCGGCGCGGGGGGCTACGGCGGCATGCCCGGAGGCGGCTCCGGTGGCACCATCATCACAGGTCGCTAAGCGCGTCCGGTCCCCCCTCAGGGAGTGCTAACCGAACGCCTTTCCGGCCATCTCCTTGGCGCGCAAGAAGGCCGGCTCGAGCTGCTTTGCAGCCTCGTCGCCGAGGGCCTGTTGTGCGCGCGGGAAAAGCTCCTCCTCCTCGAGCGTGACGTGCTCCTTCACGATCGCGATCAAGCGCTCGAGAGCGGCCTTCCAGGACGGGGCCCCGGCGCCGAGCGCATCGAGCTCGCCTATCGCGTCTTCGAGCTCGTTCGCGTGCTCGGCATGGCGCCGCGCGAGCTCACGCGTCCCCTCGAAGGACTCTAGCACTGGGTAAAGCTCGAGTAGCTCCCCTTGCTCATGGGAGATGAGCTCCTTTCGGATTTCGGTCCAGAGCTCGTTGCGTTCGCGGAGCTCTTCGCTGTGTAGGGCACGCGTCAGCAAGGTCGCCACCGCATGATGCTGCTCGGCGAGCCGCGTGAATACGCCGCGCAGGCCCTTGAAATGAGCCTCCGCCGCCGCTGCCTTTCCGGCCACTTTGGACACGACGTTCTGCATCGGATTCGACATGGGACCTCCGCCACGGACACACGCAATGGTCATGCCCGACGGTGAGACCCTCGAAGCGACGCTCGCGAGCGCCGGTGTCGCGGCGTGACGTTCCGCCACGACACGGACGCCTCCGAGATCGTTGCAACAATGCCCGTGTCAGCATGGTCATTCCCCGCGCAGCTCTGCTGCCGAACAAGGGAAATACGGCTGCGGCACGTCTTCGGCACGGGTCTTGAAGCTCCGGCTGCCATGCGAGCCGACTGAACGTGCTCGCGCGAAGGAGTCCATCTGTCATGCGAAACTTCATCCTCAGCTCCGCCGTCTGTGCGGCCCTCGCGCTCTCGGGCGTCAGCGGTTGCACGGCC